>NZ_JBRREI010000034.1:0-51996 GCF_056760195.1 Stenotrophomonas sp. STEN020 | reverse complement strand
ATAAGGGAGGGAGCAAAGCCTATGCTGCGCATAAGGGAGGGAGCAAAGCCTATGCTGCGCATAAGGGAGGGAGCAAAGCCTATGCTGCGCATAAGGGAGGGAGCAAAGCCTATGCTGCGCATAAGGGAGGGAGCAAAGCCTGCGCTGCGCGCAAGGGAGGAGGCGTATTACGTCCCTTCAGCCAAGCGCGCCAGTTCATCCACCTGATGCTCGTGCTGCAGGCGTGCGATCAGGTCGTCCAAGCCGCCTTCGATGATGTTGGGTAGGTCGTACAGGGTCAGGCCTTCGACGCGGTGGTCGGTGATGCGGCCCTGCGGGAAGCTGTAGGTGCGGATGCGCTGGCTACGGTCACCGCTGCCTACCTGCAACCGGCGCGACTCGGCCTGGGCTGCGGCCTGCTTGCTGCGCTCGGCATCCAGTAGTTGCGCTTTCAGGCGCTTCATCGCCTTGTCGCGGTTGGCGTGTTGGCTGCGCTCGGTCTGGCATTCCACCACCACGCCGGTGGGGATGTGGGTGATGCGGATCGCCGACTCGGTCTTGTTGACGTGCTGGCCACCGGCGCCGGAGGAGCGGTAGGTGTCCACGCGCAGGTCGGCAGGGTTGATCACCACGTCTTCGACATCGTCGGCTTCGGGGATGATCGCCACCGTCGCTGCCGAGGTGTGGATGCGGCCCTGCGATTCGGTGGCCGGCACGCGCTGCACGCGGTGGGTTCCGGATTCGAACTTCAGCTTGGAATAGGCGCCGCGGCCAACCACCCGCGCTACCACTTCCTTGTAGCCGCCGTGTTCGCCGGGGTTGTCGGATTCGATTTCCACCTTCCAGCCCTGGCGCTCGGCATAGCGGGCGTACATGCGGAACAGGTCGCCGGCGAAAATCGCTGCTTCGTCGCCGCCGGTGCCAGCGCGCACTTCCAGGAACAGATTGCCTTCGTCGCGCGGATCGCGCGGTACCAACAGCAGTGCCAGTTCCTCGTCCAATGCCTGTAGACGGGCCTGGGCGGTGCTGATTTCTTCCTCGGCCAGTTCGCGCAGTTCCGGGTCGTTGCGCATGGCTTCGGCCGAGGCCAGGTCTTCCAGCGCACGGGTTTCGTTCGCCAATGCAGTGGCGATGGGTTCCAGTTGCGAGAACTCGCGGGAAAAGTTGCGGAAGCGCTCGTTGTCAGCGACCACATCCGGGTCGGAAAGCAGGCGTTCCAGTTCTTCTCGGCGCTCGGCCAGTGCCAGCAGCTTACGGCGCAGGGTCGGCGTCATCATTCCTCGCAGCGGGGTGGTGATACCCGGGCGTGGCCGGGAACAGGCGCTCGGCGGCGCGGGTGAGATCGGTATCGCCATCCTGCGCGGCTTGGCGCAGGGCGGCGGTGGGCGGATGCAGCAGGCGGTTGGTCAGGCCGTGCGCCAGCTGCTCCAGTACTTCGTCAGGCAGTTTGCCATGGGCCAGCTGTTGCCGGGCCTTGGCCAGCAATTCGGCGCGGGTGGCCTCGCCGAACGCGCGCAGCTGCCGGATGGGTGCCTGCAGGCGAGCTGCGCGCAGGTTTTCCAGGTAGCGGGTGACCTGCAGGTCGATGATGGATTCGGCCTCGGCGGCGGCCTCGCGGCGGCCGCGGCGGTTTTCTTCCACGGCCCGTTCCAGATCATCCACGGTGTACAGGTAGGCGTCGGCCAGCTTGCCAACCTCGGCTTCGATATCGCGTGGCACGGCCAGGTCGAACAGCAGCATCGGCTTGTGTCGGCGCAGGCGCAGTGCGCTGGCGACCTGGCGGTGCAGAATCACCGGTTCGCGCGCGGCGGTGGCCGAGAACACCACGTCGGCTTCGCCCAGATGGTGCTCCAGCTCGGTCAAGGGCAGCGCCACGCCGCCGTGGCGGCTGGCCAGGTCCTGCGCATTGGCCAAGGTGCGGTTGGCGATCAGCAGCCGCTTCACCTTGGCATCGCTGAGGTGCTTGGCGACCAGTTCCATGGTTTCGCCGGCACCGACCAGCAGCACGGTGGACTCGTCCATGCGCGCAAACGAGTCCTGCGCCAGCCGCACGGCGGTGGAGGCCACCGAGATTGGGTTGGCGCCGACGCGGGTGTCGGTGCGGGCTCGCTTGGCCACGGAGAAGGTCTGCTGGAACAACCGGTCCAATTGTTGCCCGATTGCGCCGCTGTCGTGGGCCAGCGCCCAGGCATCTTTTACCTGGCCCAGGATCTGCGGCTCACCCAGCACCATCGAATCCAGCCCGGTGGCGACCCGGAACAGGTGGCGTACGGCCTCGCCATCGCTGTGCTGGTAGAGATAGCCCTGCAGGCTGCCGGCGTGGTGTTCCAGCCAATGGCTCAGGGCCTTGCTGTCCTCGGCAACGGCATACAGCTCGGTGCGGTTGCAGGTGGACAGCAGCACTGCTTCGGCCAGTTGTGGGGTCTGCCGTAATGAATCCATCGCGCGCGGCAGGGCGTCTCCGCCAAAGGCAGCGCGTTCGCGCAGTTCTACCGGCGCAGTCTGGTGATTCAGTCCGAGCACCCACAGGGTCATCTGTTCAGTTGCTTGCGATAAGCTGCTGGCTGTTGAAGGCCGCCATTTTACGGCCCGGTTGCGCCAGATGCCCGTATTCAATCGCATATGCACCGTTCTGTTGCTTTCCCTGCCGGTTTTTCCGGTGCTGGCGGCCCCGGTTGCGCCAGTCCGGGCGCCATTGGCGGCTGAAGGCCTGCCGCTGACCCCTGTGCTGGCCGGCGAGTTCTCGCTGCAGGCCGGCAAGCTGCCCGATGCCGCCCGCTGGTACCTGCAGGCCGCCCAGGAAGCCAAGGGTGACGTGGGTCTGGCCGAACGCGCCACCCGCATCGCCATGCTGGCCGATGACGCCGACCGCGCCGAGCAGGCGCTGGCCCTATGGGCACAGCGCGACCCCGGCTCGGTAGCGGTGCGCGGCACCCGTGGTGCGCTGGCCATGCGCAATGGCGATGCCAAGCTGGCTCGCAAGGAGTTGTTGGCGGTGCTGCGTTCACCTGAACCACGGGCCTGGCGCTATGCGCTGCTGGCGCTGGCCACCGGTGGCCGCGACCCGGCGGTGCCGGCACAGGTGCTGGGCATGCTGGTGGACGCCAATGCGATCCCCAACGATCTGGAAGCCTGGCAGGAATTCGGCCGGCTGGCCCTGCGCATGGAAAGCCCCGAACTGTCGAGGCGGATGGTGGGCGAGGTGGTGCGGCGCTTCCCGGATGAGCCGCGGGTGGCGTTGCTGCATGCCTCCCAGCTCAACCAAGCCGGCAAGAAGGACGAGGCGCTGACCCTGCTCAAGGGCATCGAGCCCAAGGCGGAGAAAGACGACGAGCTGCGCGGTGCGCTGGCCATCGCCTATGACACGCTGGGTGAAACCGCTGCCGCCGAACATGTGCTGTCGGTAGGTGAGCAGAACCTGCAGAGCTGGGGCATGCGTGCCTCGCTGCTGGCCAAGCAGAAGGACGATGTGGCGCTGCTGGCGCTGTATCAGGACATCGCGGCCAAGGCCAGCAAGCCAGATCCGGACCAGCGGCTGTTGCTGGGCAAGATCGCCGAATACCTGAAGCGCTACCAGGAGGCCGTGGATTGGTATCACGGCGTGCCGGGTGGCGAGCATCGTGGTGAGGCGCAGTTGCGTGCGGTCAATGCGCTGCACCTGATGGGTGACAAGGCGCGCGCCGCCAAGGAAGTGCAGGCGGTGCAGGCCGATGCCTCGTTGGACGACGATGTGCGCCGCGACGCCTATCTGCTCGAGTCCGAGCTGCAGCTGCGCGACGGCCAGACCAAGGCCGAATTCGATGTACTGGCGCGTGGCTTGGCTGCGTTCCCGGATGACAGTGCCTTGCTCTACGCCCGTGCGCTGGCCTGGGAGCGCAATGACAATGTGCCGCGCGCCGAGGCTGACCTGCGCAAGGTGCTGGTGGCCGAGCCCGAGAACGTGGCGGCGCTGAACGCGCTGGGCTACACCCTGGCCGACCGCACCCAGCGCTACCAGGAGGCGTTGGAGCTGATTGACCGTGCGCGCGTGGCCGAGCCGGACAATGCCGCCATCGTCGACAGCTATGGCTGGGTGCTATATCGCCTGGGTCGCAACGATGAGGCGCTGGTACATCTGCGTCGCGCCTGGACCTTGAACAAGGACCCGGAAATCGCTGCGCACGTAGGCGAAGTGCTGTGGGTGCTGGGACAGAAAGATGAAGCCCGGCGCTACTTCGAAGAAGCCCGCAAGCTGGATCCGGACAACCGCGCGCTGCAGCGTGCGATCGAAAAGTTGGGTGTATGAACGTAATGATGTGGCGGGCGCCGTTGGCGCTGCTGGTAGTGGGGGCGCTCGCGGCCTGTGGTTCGGTGCCCAAGCGTCAGGCGGCGCCGGTAGCGGCTGAGGTGGCACAGGTGTCGGCGCAGGCGCAGGCAGCGGAACAGCAACGGCAGGCTGCGCTGCAGGCACAGCCGAACTGGTCATTCCAGGGCCGGGTGGCGATCAGCAAGGGGCGTAACGGCGGCAATGGCCGGATCGATTGGCTGCAGCAGGGGCCGTCCTATCAGGTCAGTCTGGCCGCGCCTGTTACCCGCCAGAGCTGGCAGCTCAGCGGCGGTGAACCGGGGCAGGCGGTGCGCCTGGACGGCCTTGAAGGCGGTCCGCGCACGGCCGATGACGCTGGCCAGCTGCTGTTGCAGGCCACTGGTTGGGAGATCCCAGTCGCCCAGCTGGCTGAGTGGGTGCGTGGCCTGCCGAGCGCCGGTGCCAGCCCGGAACACCTTGGTTTCGACGCCGAGGGCCGGCCACGGGTGCTGCGCCAGCAGGGCTGGCAGGTTGATTATCTGGACTGGTATCCGGCCGAAGCAGGACGTCCGTCGCTGCCGCGCCGGATCGAGGCGGTCAATGGCGATGCCAAGGTTCGTCTGATCGTGGATGAATGGGGTGCGGGCGCGCCATGATTGCCGTTGTTGATGCTGCGGGTTGGTCGTACTGGCCGGCCCCGGCCAAGTTGAACCTGTTTCTGCATATCACCGGGCGGCGCGCTGACGGCTACCACGCCTTGCAGACCGTATTCCGGTTGCTGGATTGGGGTGATCGCATCGGTCTGCGCCTGCGTGAAGACGGGCAGGTGCGTCGCGACGGGCCGTCCGTGGCAGGCGTTGCAGAAGCCGATGATCTGGTGGTTCGTGCGGCTATCGCGCTTAAAAATGCCACCAATTGCGCCCAAGGTGTCGATATCCGAGTTGAAAAGCGGATTCCGGCCGGCGGCGGCTTCGGTGGCGGTTCATCCGATGCGGCAACCGTGCTAGTGGCGCTGAATGCGCTCTGGGGCACCGGGCTGGACGAGGACGCATTGGCAGCCCTTGGTGTCGGTCTGGGCGCCGATGTGCCGGTATTTGTGCGCGGGCGCAGCGCTTGGGCCGAAGGGGTGGGCGAATTGCTGACGCCGATAGAATTGCCGGAAGCATGGTATTTGCTGGTGGATCCGGGTGTTCACGTGCCCACGGCTGAACTTTTTCGTTCACAGCATTTGACGCGGGATGCCAAGCCCGTGAAAATAGCGGACTTCGCTTCCGGGACCGTCCTCGGAAATGCGTTCGAGCCGGTACTACGGCGCCAGGAACCTGCCATCGAGGCGACGTTCCAGGCCTTGTCAGGTATTGGTCGGGCACGACTCACGGGGTCGGGAAGCGGTTGTTTCGTCGAGTTCGCTACGCGCGCTGCTGCAGAGCAGGCCTTGGCGGAATTGCCGCCGCAACTGCGAGCTTGGGTAGCTGCGGGTGTTGATCGCTCGCCACTGCTTGATGCGCTGGAAACGACGGGAATTGTTTGATGCAGGGGCGTCGCCAAGAGGCCCAAGGCACCAGGTTTTGATCCTGGCATTCGTAGGTTCGAATCCTACCGCCCCTGCCACACACTCCCAACGCTGTAAGCGCAATGGATGTGCGCCTGCCACACCCGCGCCATCGCCGCAGTAACCACGTTTCTTTTGCTACTCGCCCCCGCCCGAGAGAGCTGTCATGCAAGATTCCCCGAACCTGCTGGTCTTTTCCGGCAATGCCAATAAACACCTTGCGCAGAGCATCTGCAAGGAACTCGGGGTAAGACCGGGCAAGGCACTGGTTTCCAAGTTTTCCGATGGTGAAGTGCAGGTCGAGATCCAGGAGAACGTGCGTAAGCAGGACGTTTTCGTGGTTCAGTCCACCGGCGCTCCAAGTGCCGAAAACCTGATGGAACTGCTGGTGATCATCGACGCGCTCAAGCGCGCGAGCGCCGCCTCCGTCACTGCGGTGGTGCCGTACTTCGGCTACGCTCGCCAGGATCGTCGCATGCGTTCCTCGCGCGTGCCGATCACCGCAAAGGTTGCTGCAAAGATGTTCTCGGCTGTGCACACCGACCAGATCCTCACGGTCGATCTGCACGCCGATCAGATCCAGGGTTTCTTCGACATGCCGGTCGATAACGTCTATGCGTCGCCGCTGTTGCTGGCCGACATCTGGCGCGTCTATGGCACCGACAACCTGATCGTGGTCAGCCCGGACGTAGGTGGCGTGGTACGCGCCCGCGCCGTGGCAAAGCGCCTGGATGATGCCGACCTGGCCATCATCGACAAGCGCCGCCCGCGTGCCAATGTTGCCACCGTGATGAACATCATCGGTGACGTTGAAGGCAAGACCTGCGTGATGGTCGACGACATCGTCGACACCGCCGGCACCCTGTGTGCTGCCGCAGCCGCCCTCAAGGCGCGCGGAGCACTCAAGGTTGCCGCGTACTGCACCCACGCCGTGCTCTCGGGCCCGGCGGTGGACAATTTGAACAACTCCCAGCTCGATGAGCTGGTGGTGACCGACACGATTCCGCTTTCCGAAGTGGCTCGCGTCTGTCCCAAGATCCGCCAGATCAGCGTGGCCGAAATGCTGGCCGAGACGATGCGCCGCATCGCCTTCGGTGAGTCGGTCAGCTCGATGTACGTGGATTGATGGATCCGGTCCCCGGCTTGCCGGGGATCATCACGGGCTCTTCTGGTCGCGGAAGAGTCTTTACGCAACGCCGCGAGGCGATGCAACAACCTAGAGTAGTCAACAATGGCAAAGTCCCACGAAATCAAAGTCGCCCGTCGTGACGTGCAAGGTCAGGGTGCGAGCCGCCGCCTGCGTCACGAAGGCGTGGTCCCGGGTATCGTTTACGGTGGTAACAAGGAGCCGGTGAAGGTCCAGTTCAACCACAACGAAATCTGGCTGGCCCAGTTCAACGATTGGTTCTACTCGTCGATCATCGACCTGAACCTCGACGGCACCATCCACAAGGTGCTGCTGCGTGACATGCAGCGTCACCCGTACAAGCAGCTGGTCATGCACCTGGATTTCCAGCGCGTGAACGAAAATGAAGTGCTGCACGCTTCGGTCCCGCTGACCTTCATCAACGAAGACACCTCGCCGGCTGGCAAGGCTGCCGACGTGCTGGTCACCCACGAACTGAAGGAAGTGGCGATTGCCTGCTTGCCGAAGGACCTGCCGGAGTCGATCGAAGTCGACCTGGGCGAGCTGAAGGCTGGCGACATCATCTACCTGTCGGGCCTGAAGCTGCCGGCTGGCGTTGAAATCCCGGCACTGAAGCTGGGCAAGGGCCATGACGACGCCGTTGTCATCGCCAAGACTGCCGCTGCAGAAGAAGCAGCAGCCGAGTAATCGGCTATGTTGCGCCCGCTCTCCGGAGCGGGCGCAGCAGATGCATCTGACAGATGACTGGATTGCGATTGATCGTTGGTCTCGGTAACCCCGGACCCGAACACGCCCGAACCCGGCACAACGCTGGGTTTCATTTCGTTGAGGCCCTGGCAGAGCGGCAGGGTGCGCGCTGGGCGCTGGAAAGCAAATTGTTTGGCGAAGTCGCCAAGGTCGAGATTGCTGGGCAGCCGGTATGGCTGTTGAAGCCGGCCACGTATATGAATCTCGCCGGTAAATCGGTCACCGCCGCGCAGCGGTTCTGGAAGATCGAGCCGGAAGAAACCCTGCTTGCACACGACGAACTGGACATGCCGCCCGGCGTGGCCCGGCTCAAGTTCGACGGTGGTCATGGCGGCCAGAACGGCCTGCGTGACACCATCCGTCTGCTCGGTCATGGCAAGTTCCATCGCCTGCGTCTTGGCATCGGCCATCCCGGTCACAAGGACCGCGTGGTGGGTTGGGTTCTGGGCCGTCCGTCGCCAGATGACGCGGTGCTGATGGCGCAGGCCATCGATGCGGCCATCGACGTGATGCCGTTGGCGGTAGCTGGCGATTTCAGCGAAGCAATGAAGCGGTTGCACACAAGCGGCAAGTAGGGAATGGGGAATGGGGAATCGGAAGGCTGCGCGCTTTCCAATTCTCCATTCCCGATTCTCCATTCCCGAGGGACAGATCCATGGGTATCAAATGCGGCATCGTCGGTCTGCCCAATGTCGGCAAGTCGACCCTGTTCAATGCGCTGACCAAGGCGGGTATCGCTGCGGCCAACTTCCCGTTCTGCACGATCGAGCCGAACACCGGTGTGGTGCCGGTGCCGGACCCGCGCCTTGATGCGCTGGCGGCCATCGTCAAGCCGGAGCGGGTGATCCCGACCACGATGGAGTTCGTCGACATCGCCGGTCTGGTCGCTGGCGCCTCCAAGGGTGAAGGCCTGGGCAACAAGTTCCTGGCGCATATCCGCGAGACCGACGCCATCGCCCACGTCGTGCGCTGCTTCGAAGATGGCAACGTCATCCACGTGGCCAACAAGGTCGATCCGATCGCCGATATCGAAACCATCGATACCGAGCTGGCATTGGCCGACCTGGAATCCGTGTTGAAGGCACTGGATCGCGCTACCCGCGCAGCCAAGGCCAATGACAAGGAAGCGCTGGCCCGCAAGCCGGTGCTGGAAAAGCTCGCCTCGGCGCTGGATCAGGGCAAGTCGGCGCGTGCCGCCGGCCTCGATGCCGACGAGAAGGCGCTGATCCGTGACATGTTCCTGATCACGCTGAAGCCGTTGATGTACATCGCCAACGTTGCTGAAGACGGTTTCGAGAACAACCCGCTGCTGGACGTGGTGCGTGCCCGCGCTGAAGCCGAAGGTGCCGAAGTGGTGCCGGTGTGTGCGGCCATCGAAGAAGAAATGGCGCAGTTGGATGACGCCGACCGCGATGAGTTCCTCAAGGACCTCGGTCTGGAAGAGCCCGGCCTGAACCGCGTGATCCGCGCCGGCTACAAGCTGCTTGGCCTGCAGACCTACTTCACCGCAGGCGTGAAGGAAGTCCGCGCATGGCAGCTGCGTGCCGGTTCGACCGCGCCGCAGGCAGCAGGCGTGATCCATACCGACTTCGAGCGTGGCTTCATCCGCGCCGAAACCATCAGCTACGAGGACTTCATCAACCTCAAGGGTGAGCAGGGCGCCAAGGAAGCCGGCCGCCTGCGCCTGGAAGGCAAGGACTACATCGTCAAGGAAGGCGACGTGCTGCATTTCCGCTTCAACGTCTGATTCCTTGGATGTTGCAGTACAAACAAGGCCCCGCAATGCGGGGCCTTGTTGTATGTGTGGTTTGTTGTGTGGTCAAAATTTGATCACTATTTTGAAAGCCTTGCAGCGCAAGGCCTGCGCTCAGTTGTCCACAGCCTTCTCCATCCATTGCACACAGTTGCTGTGGAGCATTCCTGTGCGCAACAGAGTTGCTTGTGGGAGCGGCGTAAGCCGCGAAGCTGGCCTTCTTGAAGCTCCAAGCGCCTATGCAACCTGACGATGCATGAGCTTCACGGCTGACGCCGCTCCCAGAAAATGGGGTGGTCCGAATTTGTAGGAGCGGCGTCAGCCGCGAAGCTGACATTCCTGCAGCCGCGGGAGCCTGTGTCGCCTGATGATGTACGTGCTTCGCGGCTTACGCCGCTCCTACAAAAAGCCGCACGCCTTCGTCATAGTGCATTGGCTATAAATTCACCACTATTTTGAAAGCCTTGCAGCACAAGCCCTGCACGCAGTTGTCCACAGCCTTCTCCATTCATTGCACACAGCGGCTGTGGAGAAGAATCGGCTGGGTGCAGTCCGGGTACTGCCGACTGCTCGTGCCGCCAGGGCCTGCACAAACAACAAGGCCCGCCAGTGGCGGGCCTTGTTGGCAGTACAAGCGAGCAGGCCTTACAGCGCCTTGCCGCCCAGCTTCCAGGTGAGCTGCACGTAGTAGCTGCGGCCCATGCTGTCGAACCATGAGGTGTCGTAGTACGGGTAGTTCGACCAGGTCGGGTCCTTCGGCGGCATCTTGTCGAACAGGTTGTTGATCGACACGGATACGCGCAGATGGTCGGTGATGTCGTAGCGCGCGCCGGCGTTGAAGCGCCAGGTTGCTTCGGTCCATGCATCGTTGTCGTAGTTGGCAACCCGGCCCAGATAGCTGCCGAACAGACTGGCACCCCACGCCCCCTTGTCCCAGCTCACGCCCAGGTTGGACTTCACCCGCGGCAGGGTGGTGGCGCTGAAGCTGACATCGAGCATGTCTTCCTTCGGGTCGCCCGGGAACTGCTGGCGGGTGTGGCGATGGGTCCAGTTGTACTGGCCGGTGAAGCTGAAATCACCCGCGTTCGCAGTCTGCAGACGATAGTTGGCGGCAACGTCGATGCCCGAGGTTTCCTCGTTGGCGATGTTGATCGGGCCGAAATGTACGCTGGTGATGTTGCCATCGCCGTCGCGGATCACGCGTGCCAATGCATCCACGCAGGTAGGCGAGTTGATGTCGACCGCTGCGCCACTGTCGGTGCTGCCCAGGCGGCAGTTGGCTTCGGTGATGCGCAGCAGCTCGCGGTCCTGCGTCTGCACCTGGTTCTCGATCTGGATCTTGTAGTAATCCACCGCCAGATCGAAATTGGCTACGGGCGACCAGACAAAGCCGGCTGAGAACGACTTGCTGGTTTCCTCATCCAGGTTCATGTTGCCGCTGTAGACATCGAAGGTGCTGCCGTCATAGCTGCCGTCGTCGTAGCAGTAGCCATCGGTGACGCCCGGCTCGGCGGTGCGGCACTGGAAGTAATCGGTGGCAGCGCGGGTGCGGTAGTAGTCGTTTCCGGCAAACAGGTAGTGCATGTCCGGTGCACGGAAGCCGGTGCCGTAGGAGCTGCGCAGCAACAAGGTATCCAGCGGGCGCCACTCCAGGCCGGCGCTGTAGGTGAACTTGCCCGGGTTCTTGTTGCCGTAGCTGTAGCGGTCATAGCGCCCGGCCACGCTTGCCTGCAGAGTCGAGGCAAGTGGCACGCGCAATTCGCCGGCCGCACTCCAGTGGTCGCGGTCGCCATGGCCATCGCCGTAGCGCGGGCCGTAATAAGCGTCTTCGGTCAGTGCCAGTGGATCGGGGTTGATCTTATAGGACTGCTTGCCGTATTCCACGGCGCCTGCGAAGCCGACATCGCCAGCGGGCATAGAGAACAGCGAGGAGTTGTCTACCGTGAAGCTGAGGTTGTCGTTCTTGGCTTCGGGGCGGAAGGTGGACATTGCCGCGATCGAGGCAAACTCGGCCTGGGTCAGGGGCGTGAACAGACGTGCCGGATCCGGGGTGTAGATCGCGATGCCGTCATCGTCATAGCCCTGCAGCTCGCCCAAGAACAGGCGATTGGCTGCAGCCGCCTTGATACGCGGCATTTTGACGTCGGCCTTGTACTGGGAGTGGTTGTAGGCGCCTTCCCAGTTCCATTCCTCGCCGATCATGCCCTTCAGGCCAGTGGTCACCGCAAATGTCTTCTGGGTGGTGGTGTTCATGCGGTTGCGCAGGCCGCCCACTTCTTCCGGGGTGAACTGGCGCGCCCAGTTTTCGTAGCGCTCGGTAGTGGCGTTGTAGAAGATCTTGTTGCGGTAATTGCCGGTCGAGTTCGGGTCATGAAACTCCCAGCCCATATGGTCGCTGGCCACATCGTTGCCGTTGGTGCCGGTCAGCAGCTTGACCTTCTGTTGGCCCAGCTGGACATCGGCAAACCAGGACAGAGCGTCATTGAAGCGGTACTCGAACGAGCCATAGGCGTTGAAGCCTTTGCGCTCGTTCTGGATGGTGCGATAGGCAATGGCGCGCTCGCTGCCGCAATACGGGCCGAGGTCGTTCTCGGCGAGCACGGTGGTGCCGCCGTTGAGGCCGGCCATTGCGGCGCAGCCGTCAGCCGGTGCGATGTTTTCGTCGTCGTCCCAGTTCTGCAGCTGTGCGATCAGGCGCGGCAGGCGGCGTTCCTCAGCCGGCGAGTCCAGCGTCGAATCCTGCACACTGCGATCGGTGCCCCACAGTGGGCGCTTGTCGATCAGCTCAACGCCGACAATGCCGCTGAACTTCTCCCGCTCAAAGCCAGTGGTGATCGTCAAGTTATGCGATGAACCACCGCCGCGGCTGGTATCGCCAAAGCGGTAGTCGAAAGTGGTGCCGTCGGTGGATTTCTTCAGGATGAAGTTGATGACGCCGGCCATGGCGTCGGAGCCGTACACGGCCGATGCGCTGCCGGTCAGTACTTCAATCCGATCAATCATGCCCAGCGGGATATTGCCGACGTCGGTGAAGTTGCTGCGGCCATTGAGCGGCAGCGGGAAGTCAGCGATGCGACGGCCGTTGACCAGTACAAGGGTGTGATTCGGCCCCAAGCCGCGCAGGTCGACTGCCTGCGCGCCAGGGGTGGACTGAGCGCCCGTGGTGTTCTGCTGTCCCTGGGTGCTGCCGCTGTTCTGGCTCAGCGAGCGCAAGACGTCCGGAACCGAGGTGAAACCAGCGGACTTGATCTGCTCGGCGGTCACCACGGTGACCGGCGCTGGGCCTTCCACCTGGGCGCGCGGGATGCGCGAGCCGGTGACCTGCACCGTGTCGAGTTGTTGCGGTTGGCCTTGGGTGGCGGTCTGCGCCAGGGCGGGGGCGGCCATAGACAGCAGGGCCAGTTGGATTGAACACACCATCGCGTGCTTACGCATGAATCAGCTCTCTGATGAAAATATCCGGTTTTGTCCCGTCGGCATGTAGGGGAATGCCGGCCAACCCTGTCTGTAATGTGAATGGGTTGGCATCATCTAACACCTTTTTTACACGCTTGACCACTGCCGAAAAGTCTGGCATTACAGCTGTAAGCGGTTACATGCATCAGATTGAGGTTGTTATGAAACGTAAGAGTTCCTGGTGGGGGCGGCTGGCCCTGGTCGTGGCGGCTATCGCCACGGCAGGTGTGCTTCACGCCGAGGATTCGCGTGGCATCAGCGCAGCCGGCTACCGCTATTACGAAGTGGGTGATCTCGACGCACCGCGCCCGGGCAAGACCGAGGCCGCCATGATGTTGATGGGGGGGGGCGACTGGGTGCCGGAGGCCTTCCACTGGTGGGTTGAACGCGCCGGGCACGGCCGCGTGGTGATCCTGCGCGCCTCTGGTGACGACAACATGCAGAAGGAGCTGTACTACGACATCGGCGGTGTCACCGCTGTGCAGACGCTGGTGTTCGATAGTCGCAAGGCGGCCGATGATCCGGCAGTGCTGCGTGTGGTGCGTGGCGCCGATGCGATCTTCATCGCCGGCGGTGACCAGTCGCGCTACATACGCTTCTGGAAAGGCACCGAGCTCAATAATCTGCTCAATGAGCATGTCCGTGCTGGCAAGCCGATCGGCGGTACCAGTGCTGGCTTGGCCATCCTCGGTGGCTACGCTTATGGCGCGCTGGACGGTGGCAGTGTCAACTCACCGGCCGCTTTGAGCGACCCGATGGGGAGCAAGGTGACCATGGACCGGGATTTCCTGACCATGCCCTACCTGTCCAACGTAGTGACCGATACCCACTTCGCCAAGCGCGATCGTCTGGGGCGCTTGATTGTGTTTGTCGCCCGTGCCGCGCAGGAAAAAGGCAAGGACGATATTGTCGGCATCGGCGTCGATGAAGACACCGCCCTGTGCGTGGAGGCGGATGGCCGTGGCCAGGTGTATTCCTTGAACGATGGCTATGCCTGGCTGGTGATGCCGCAACGCACGGCGGATCGCTTGAGCAATGGTGAGCCCTTGGAATTCAGTTCTATTCCGGTCACTGGCGTGGGTGCAGGCAGTCGTCTGCATCTGGATGGGTTCAGGGTCGACAACGCTGCCTTCACTGCGATGGCCAGCGTGGTCGATGGCGAGTTGGAGCTGCATCCCAACTGAGCGCTAGCGATCAACAGACAAAGGGGCTTCGGCCCCTTTTTTGTTGCCCTTGGGAGTGGCTGCTGCAGGGGCAGAATGCAGGCGCGGGCTCGGCCGGTGTCAGAAAGAGGGAGTGGGCGACTTTGGTGACTGTTCAGAGTGGCTGGCACCTGCCTAGAATCGGGGTTCCATTCGGGAGTGAAGAAACATGAAGCTGACTTCTGCAGTACTGCTGGGCCTGGCGTCGCTGTCCTCGGGAGCTGCCGCGGCAGCCGAGGTTTCTCCCTTGCTGGTCATCCACGGTGGGGCAGGGGTCGAGCGCAAGGATTTCAGCGCTGCAGAAGAGCGTGCAGCACGCGCGGCGTTGACGGAGGCATTGCGCCAGGGCCATCAGGCTTTGGTTGCGGGCAAGCCTGCGCTGGATGCAGTGACTGCCGCGATCACCGTGCTGGAGAACGATCCGACCTTCAATGCAGGCCGGGGCGCGGTGTTCACCCATGATGGCAAGAATGAGTTGGATGCCTCGTTGATGGATGGCGCCACGCTGCGTGCCGGTGCTGTCGCCGGCGTGCATACCGTCAAGAATCCGATCTTGCTTGCGCGCGCGGTGATGGAGCATTCCCCGCACGTGATGATGGTGGGGCAGGGCGCGGAAATGTTTGCCGCCGAGCAGAAGATCGAACTGGTGGATCCGTCCTACTTCCGTACCGAGAAGCGCTGGGAGCAGTTGCAGCGCGCTTTGAAGGAAGAGGCTGCAGGGCAGGCGCATGTTGACCTGGAAACCGCCAAGCATTTCGGCACCGTCGGTGCGGTTGCGCTGGACAACCAGGGCAAGCTTGCAGCGGGCACTTCCACTGGTGGCATGACCAACAAGCGCTATGGACGTGTTGGCGATTCGCCGATCATCGGTGCTGGCACCTATGCCAGCGACCAGTGCGCGGTATCAGGCACGGGCTGGGGTGAGTACTACATCCGCCTGTCCGTCGCGCATGAGATCTGTGCACGCATGAAGTACTTGAAGGAAACAGCTGCACAGGCGGGCGATGAAGTGATCGTCAAGCGCATCCCCGAGCTCGGTGGTGATGGCGGCGGCATCGTGTTGTCTACCGATGGCAAGGCTGCGATGCCGTTCAACACCGAAGGCATGTATCGCGGCTGGATTGGTGCAGATGGTGTGCCGCACGTGGCGATTTTTGCCGACGAAAAGATTAAGATGCCCGGCGAGTGATCGGCACCGCCGGTGCAGAAAAAGAAATTTCACCGAATGTGAAGATTTCTGTTGACAGCATCGGCGTTGATCACCAAAATAGCGAGCTCACCCACCCCTGACCGGCAAGGCCGCGGTCCTCGACAAGGGAGTGGAATGGAGGGATACCCAAGCGGCCAACGGGGGCAGACTGTAAATCTGCTGGCTTACGCCTTCGGTGGTTCGAATCCACCTCCCTCCACCAGTTTTATGTTGTGACGTGTTTTCCCGGTGCGGGAGTAGTTCAACGGTAGAACCTTAGCCTTCCAAGCTAATGGTGCGGGTTCGATTCCCGTCTCCCGCTCCATTGAACGAAACGAAAAAACACGGCATAATAGACAACTCGCTCACGTAGCTCAGTCGGTAGAGCACCTCCTTGGTAAGGAGGAGGTCGAAGGTTCGATTCCTTTCGTGAGCACCATCTTTCGCAGATAGTGCACAACTAACCCTGTTACCGAGAAGAAGCAGCCATGTCCAAGAGCAAGTTCGAGCGTACCAAGCCGCACGTCAACGTCGGCACCATCGGCCACGTCGATCATGGCAAGACCACGCTGACTGCCGCGCTGACCAAGATCGGTGCAGAGCGCTTCGGTGGCGAGTTCAAGGATTACTCCTCGATCGATGCCGCGCCGGAAGAGAAGGCTCGTGGTATCACGATCTCGACCGCGCACGTTGAGTACGAATCTGCTTCGCGTCACTACGCCCACGTGGATTGCCCGGGCCATGCTGACTACGTCAAGAACATGATCACCGGTGCTGCCCAGATGGACGGCGCGATCCTGGTCTGTTCGGCTGCTGACGGCCCGATGCCGCAGACCCGCGAGCACATCCTGCTGTCGCGTCAGGTCGGCGTGCCGTACATCGTCGTGTTCCTGAACAAGGCCGACATGGTTGACGATGCCGAGCTGCTGGAACTGGTCGAAATGGAAGTCCGTGAGCTGCTGAGCAAGTACGACTTCCCGGGCGACGACACCCCGATCGTGCACGGTTCGGCCCGTATGGCGCTGGAAGGCGACCAGAGCGAGATCGGCGTGCCGGCCATCCTGAAGCTGGTCGATGCACTGGACAGCTGGATCCCGACCCCGGAGCGTGACGTCGACAAGCCGTTCCTGATGCCGGTGGAAGACGTGTTCTCGATCTCGGGCCGCGGCACCGTGGTGACCGGTCGTATCGAGCGCGGCGTGATCAAGGTCGGCGAAGAAATCGAAATCGTCGGTATCCGTCCGGTCCAGAAGACCACCGTCACCGGCGTGGAAATGTTCCGCAAGCTGCTGGACCAGGGTCAGGCAGGCGACAACGCCGGTCTGCTGCTGCGCGGCACCAAGCGTGACGACGTCGAGCGTGGCCAGGTTCTGGCCAAGCCGGGTTCGATCAAGCCGCACACCCAGTTCGAAGCCGAAGTGTACGTTCTGTCGAAGGACGAAGGCGGCCGTCACACCCCGTTCTTCAAGGGCTACCGTCCGCAGTTCTACTTCCGTACCACCGACATCACCGGCGCTTGCGAGCTGCCGGAAGGCGTCGAGATGGTGATGCCGGGCGACAACGTCAAGATGACCGTCACCCTGATCAACCCGGTGGCAATGGACGAAGGCCTGCGCTTCGCAATCCGTGAAGGTGGTCGTACTGTCGGCGCCGGCGTGGTTGCAAAGATCGTCGCTTAATAAGCCTGTAGCGCCAGCAGTAAACGCTGTTGGTTGCGCGAAAGGCGGGCCGGGTAACTCGGTCCGCCTTCGCCGTCTAAGGTGATGTGTAACAGTCAAGTCATACGCCAGTAGCTCAATTGGCAGAGCAGCGGTCTCCAAAACCGCAGGTTGGGGGTTCGAGTCCCTCCTGGCGTGCCACTTGCAACTCTCTATCCAGTGACCTTGGTCGCACCAGCTACAAGAGTCGGATGAACAGCAAGATCGAACATTCCAAGTCCGCCGCGTCATCGGGTGGTGATATCGTCAAGTACGTCGGCGCTGCGCTGTTGGTGCTGGCGGGTCTGTTTGTCTGGTTCTGGTTTGCCGATCAGCCGCGTGCTGCCCAGTTGGGCGCGTGGGCCGGTCAGTGGCGTGCGCTGGCAGTGGTTTTGGGTCTGGTGGCTGGTGGTGCAGTGTTCCTGCTGACCACGAAGGGCCGTCAGACAATCGAATTCCTTTCTGAATCCCGTTTTGAGCTGCGCAAGGTTGTGTGGCCGACCCGCCAGGAAGCTATCCGCATGACGTGGGTGGTGGTTGTGGTGGTGATCGTGCTGAGCCTGCTGTTGGGTGGCTTTGATTTCGTGATCCAGAAGCTGACCCAGTGGTTCTTGGGTCGTTAAGGAGATATCTGTGAAGCGTTGGTACGTCGTTCACGCCTATTCAGGTTTTGAGAAGTCGGTTGCGCAGGCGCTGCGTGATCGCATTGCGCGTGACGAGATGCAGGAGCTTTTCGGTGATGTGCTGGTCCCCACTGAAGAAGTGGTGGAAATGCGCGCAGGCCAGAAGCGCCGCTCCGAGCGTAAGTTCTTCCCGGGTTACGTGCTGGTACAGATCGAAACCCACGAAGAAGCCGGTATCCCGCGCATCGACAACGAAAGCTGGCACTTGGTGAAGGAAACCCCGAAGGTCATGGGTTTCATCGGTGGCACTGCCGACCGGCCTCTGCCGATCCAGGACAGTGAAGCCGCTGCCATCCTGAATCGCGTTCAGGAAGGTGTCGAGAAGCCGCGTCCGAAGGTGCTGTTCGAGCCGGGCCAGATGGTCCGTGTCACCGAAGGCCCGTTCAACGATTTCAACGGCGTTGTCGAAGAGGTCAATTACGAAAAGAGCCGCCTGCGCGTCTCGGTGCTGATCTTCGGTCGCGCCACCCCGGTCGAGCTCGAGTTCGGCCAGGTCGAGAAGGCGATCTAAGGCGCTGCGCGCCACCTGTTCAGGTGGCGTCGCAAAAAGCTGCTACAATTTTCGGCTCCCCAATGTGGGAGCAAATCAAGGGCTGCCGCGAGGTGGCCTTTGGTGCGATTTCATAACGCGATGCCGGGACGCGTGATTCCCGGTCCGATGGGGAGCCTGTTGTCGCAAGGCGCTAGCACCCGGAGAGCACTTCAATGGCAAAGAAAGTAGTTGGTTATATCAAGCTGCAGGTAAAGGCCGGCCAGGCCAATCCCTCGCCGCCGGTCGGTCCTGCGCTGGGTCAGCGCGGCCTGAACATCATGGAATTCTGCAAGGCGTTCAACGCCGCAACGCAGAAGCTGGAACCGGGTCTGCCGGTGCCGGTGATCATCACGGCCTATTCGGACCGTACGTTCACCTTCATCACCAAGAGCACCCCGGCGACCACGCTGCTGAAGAAGGCCGCTGGCATTTCTTCGGGCTCGAAGAAGCCGAACACCGACAAGGTGGGCAAGGTGACGCGTGCGCAGCTGGAAGAAATCTGCAAGGCGAAGGAGCCCGATCTGACGGCTGCCAGCCTTGACGCCGCCGTGCGTACGATTGCGGGCTCTGCCCGTTCCATGGGCTTGGTGGTAGAGGGTTAATCTGATGGCACTGAATAAGCGTGAGAAGGCCATCAAGGCCGCCGTTGTCCCGGGTAAGGCGTATGCCTTCGAGGACGCAATCAATATCCTGAAGACCGCCACCAAGGCCAAGTTCGTCGAGTCGATCGACGTTGCCGTGCGTCTTGGCGTGGACGCCAAGAAGTCCGACCAGCAGGTGCGCGGTTCCACCGTGCTGCCGGCCGGTACCGGTAAGTCGGTCCGCGTTGCCGTGTTCGCTCCGGCCGGTGCCAAGGCTGACGAAGCCCTGGCCGCTGGCGCCGAAGCTGTCGGCATGGACGACCTGGCTGAGAAGATGCAGGCCGGCGATCTGAACTATGACGTCGTCATTGCTACCCCGGACGCGATGCGCGTTGTCGGTAAGCTGGGCACCCTGCTGGGCCCGCGTGGCTTGATGCCGAACCCGAAGGTCGGCACCGTTTCGGCCAACCCGGGCGAAGCCGTCAAGAATGCCAAGTCGGGTCAGGTGCGTTACCGCACCGACAAGGCCGGCATCATCCACTGCACCATCGGCAAGGCCAGCTTCGAAAACGGCGCGCTGCAGTCGAACCTGCAGGCACTGCTGGTTGACCTGATCAAGGCCAAGCCGGCCACCTCGAAGGGCCTGTACCTGCAGAAGGTTTCGGTCAGCTCGACGATGGGCCCGGGCGTGACTGTTGACCAGTCCTCGCTGACCCTGAAGTAGTTGTTTGAAGCGGCCTCGGTACCTTTGGTGCCGGGGCCGTCATTTTGAAGGCGTCGCGCAGGTTTACCTGCGTGGAGCCGTCAAAGACCGCAGGCGCGGTCAGCGCATATCGGCGACGGGCACGGAAGCTCGATTTGGCAGGGAGTCGCCGCCGGTACAGCGAGGTCGCTTAATCGATTCGTTCTCGGATCACCCTGCGTAGATGGTGCCGCCCTTCTGGATTTTTCTGGTTCACGTATGTCTGGGTCCGCCCAGGTCTGCACACTCCAGCTCTAGAACGGCCACCACCGGAACATCACCCGATGTTCCCGGCGTCCAGGACGGATGCCGCCCAGGACCGCACACGGCTAGGAGCCGTAAGCGGAATATGTTTGAAGCAGAGATTAGTGGTTCGTTGTCGGCGGTGCGGTTGATCCGCCTGCGCTGGTTCCGAATCCCCAGTCCCCGCTTAAACGGAGGAGTGCAATGGCTCTCAATCTGTCCCAGAAGCAAGAAGTAGTCGCCGAGCTGGCAGACATCGCCGCCAAGGCTCACTCCTTGATCGCAGCCGAATACGCTGGCACCACGGTCGCTCAAATGACCGCGATGCGTAAGCAGGCCCGCGAAACCGGTGTTTTCTTGAAAGTTGTCAAGAACACGCTGGCCTCGCGCGCCGTTGAAGGCACCGATTTCGCAGTTGCAAAAGACCAGATGGTTGGTCCGCTGCTGTATGCGTTTTCGCTTGAGGAGCCCGGCGCAGCCGGTCGCCTGATCAAGGATGCAGCCAAGGGTAACGACAAGCTGAAGGCGAAAGTCGTGGCAATCGGCGGGGAAGTTTTCCCGGCCAGCCACGTCGACGTGCTGGCATCGTTGCCGACCCGTGATCAGGCACTGGCCATGTTGGCCCGCGTCCTGACCGAGCCGGTCACCATGTTCGCCCGCGCCATCAAGGCTATCGGTGAGAAGCAGGAAGGCGGTGCAGCGGAAGCTGCCGAGCCGGCCGCTGAAGCTGAAGCTGTCTAAGCTCGACGTCCACGTGGTTCCGCACGGAACCTCAATCCAGAATATTTTTAAAAGGTAATCAAAATGTCCCTTACCAACGATCAGATCGTCGACGCGATCGCCGAAAAGTCCCTGATGGAAGTGATGGAGCTGGTCAAGGCCATCGAAGAGAAGTTCGGCGTCTCGGCTGCTGCCCCGGTTGCAGTTGCTGCTGCTGGCCCGGCTGCTGTTGTTGAAGAGCAGACCGAATTCAACGTCATCCTGAAGGATGCCGGCGCGAAGAAGGTCGAAGTGATTAAGGCTGTCCGCGCCATCACCGGCCTGGGCCTGAAGGAAGCGAAGGACCTGGCTGAAGCCGGCGGCGTCGTGAAGGAAGGCGCTTCGAAGGAAGACGCTGACAAGTTCAAGAAGGAACTGGAAGCCGCCGGCGCGACCGTCGAGCTGAAGTAATCAGTTCTTGCATCGTCATCGATTCACGGCGATGCAGCCAAGGCTGGGGGCGTAAAGCCCCCGGCCTTTGGTCGTTTCAAATCGTTGTAATGCCGGGCGTGCCTGGCAGGCAATAGAAAGACCAACGTGGCAAGTGTCAGGCGCTGCGCTCCAGACGATGGAGTGACCCGCAGCCGATACAAGCGAGTTGGCAGTTGGAAGTAGCAATAGAAGGCGTGCTGGTGCCGGCAATACCAGCGACTTCCAACTGACAATTTCAAGATTTCCTTACGGGTCGTGGACGCACGGCTCGCACAACAAGGTGGAAGACCTCATGACGTCCTATTCGTACACCGAAAAAAAGCGCATCCGCAAAGATTTCGGCAAGCAGCGCTCGATCCTCGAGGTGCCGTTCCTGCTCGCGATCCAGGTTGATTCGTACCGCGAATTCCTGCAGGAAAACATCGACCCGGCCAAGCGCTCCGACCACGGCCTGCATGCTGCGCTGAAGTCGGTGTTCCCGATTTCCAGCTACAGCGGCAATGCTGCCCTGGAATACGTCGGCTACAAGCTGGGCGACCCGGTGTTTGACGAGCGCGAGTGCCGTCAGCGCGGCATGAGCTACGGCGCGCCGCTGCGCGTCACCGTGCGTCTGGTCATCTACGACCGCGAGTCGTCGACCAAGGCGATCAAGTATGTGAAGGAGCAGGAGGTCTATCTGGGCGAAATCCCGTTGATGACCGACAACGGCACCTTCATCGTCAACGGTACCGAGCGCGTCATCGTGTCGCAGCTGCACCGTTCGCCGGGCGTGTTCTTCGACCACGACCGTGGCAAGACCCACAGCTCGGGCAAGCTGCTGTACAGCGCCCGCATCATTCCGTACCGCGGTTCCTGGTTGGATTTCGAGTTCGACCCGAAGGACGCACTGTTCACCCGTATCGATCGCCGCCGCAAGTTGCCGGTGTCGGTGCTGCTGCGTGCGCTGGGCTACAACAACGAAGAGATGCTGGCCGAGTTCTTCGAGGTCAACACCTTCCACATCAACCCGGACGAAGGCGTGCAGCTGGAGCTGGTGCCGGAGCGTCTGCGTGGCGAAACGCTGAACTTCGACCTGGCTGACGGCGACAAGGTCATCGTGGAAGCCGGCAAGCGCATCACCGCGCGCCACATCAAGCAGCTGCAGGCATCGGGCATTGCTGCCCTGGCCGTGCCGGACGATTACATCGTCGGCCGCATCCTGTCGCACGACGTGGTTGATGCCAACACCGGCGAGTTGCTGGCCCAGGCCAACGACGAAATCAGCGACGAGCAGCTGCAGAACTTCCGCAAGGCGGGCGTTGATGCAGTGGGCACGCTGTGGGTGAACGATCTGGATCGTGGCCCGTACCTGTCCAACACCCTGCGCATCGATGGCACCAAGACCCAGCTCGAAGCGCTGGTCGAAATCTATCGCATGATGCGTCCGGGCGAGCCGCCGACCAAGGACGCCGCGCAGAACCTGTTCCACAACCTGTTCTTCACCTTCGAGCGCTACGACCTGTCCACGGTCGGCCGCATGAAGTTCAACCGTCGTGTCGGCCGCAAGGAAGTCACCGGTGAGTCGGTGCTGTATGACCGCAAGTACTTCGGCGAGCGTAACGACGAGGAATCCAAGCGCCTGGTCGCCGCACACGGCGAAGGTTCGGACATCCTTGACGTGATCAAGGTGCTGACCGAGATCCGCAACGGTCGCGGCGTGGTCGATGACATCGATCACCTGGGTAATCGTCGCGTGCGTTCGGTCGGTGAAATGGCCGAGAACGTGTTCCGCGTGGGCCTGGTCCGCGTCGAGCGCGCGGTCAAGGAGCGCCTGTCGATGGCCGAGTCGGAAGGCTTGACCCCGCAGGAACTGATCAACGCCAAGCCGGTTGCTGCCGCGATCAAGGAATTCTTCGGCTCCTCGCAGCTGTCGCAGTTCATGGATCAGAACAACCCGCTGTCGGAAGTGACGCACAAGCGTCGCGTCTCGGCGCTGGGCCCGGGCGGTCTGACCCGCGAACGCGCTGGCTTCGAAGTGCGCGACGTGCACCCGACCCATTACGGCCGCGTCTGCACCATCGAAACGCCGGAAGGCCCGAACATCGGCCTGATCAACTCGCTGGCCGTGTTCGCACGTACCAACAAGTACGGCTTCCTGGAAACCCCGTACCGCAAGGTGCATGACGGCAAGGTCTCCGACGAGATCGAGTTCCTGTCGGCCATCGAAGAAAACGAGTACGTCATCGCCCAGGCCAACGCCCTGACCGATGCCAAGAACATGCTCACCGAGCAGTTCGTACCGTGCCGCTTCCAGGGTGAGTCGCTGCTCAAGCCGCCGGCAGAAGTCCACTTCATGGACGTCTCGCCGATGCAGACCGTGTCGGTCGCTGCGGCACTGGTTCCGTTCCTGGAGCACGATGACGCAAACCGCGCACTGATGGGCGCCAACATGCAGCGTCAGGCCGTGCCGACCCTGCGTGCACAGAAGCCGTTGGTGGGTACCGGTATCGAACGCGCCGTGGCCCGTGACTCCGGTGTGACCGTGAACGCACTGCGTGGCGGCGAGATCGTGCAGATCGACGCCGGCCGCATCGTGGTCAAGGCCAACGAGAACGAGATCACCGATCCGGCAGATGCCGGCGTGGATATCTACAACCTGATCAAGTACACCCGTTCGAACCAGAACACCTGTATCAACCAGCGTCCGCTGGTGAACGTGGGTGATGTGATCGCGCGCGGCGACGTGCTGGCCGATGGTCCGTCCACCGATATCGGTGAACTGGCGCTGGGCCAGAACATGCTGATCGCCTTCATGCCGTGGAACGGCTACAACTTCGAAGACTCCATCCTGCTGTCCGAGCGTGTGGTCGAGGAAGATCGTTACACCACGATCCACATCGAAGAACTGACCTGCGTTGCGCGTGACACCAAGCTGGGGCCGGAGGAAATTTCCGCCGATATCCCGAACGTGTCCGAGCAGGCGCTGAACCGTCTGGACGAATCCGGCGTGGTGTACATCGGTGCGGAAGTGCGCTCCGGCGACATCATGGTTGGCAAGGTCACGCCGAAGGGCGAGAGCCAGCTGACCCCGGAAGAGAAGCTGCTGCGCGCGATCTTCGGCGAAAAGGCTTCGGACGTTAAGGACAGCTCGCTGCGCGTTCCGCCGGGCATGGACGGCACCGTCATCGACGTGCAGGTCTTCACCCGCGACGGTATCGAGAAGGACAAGCGCGCACGCCAGATCGAAGAAAACGAGATCAAGCGCGTCAAGAAGGACTTCGACGACCAGTTCCGC
The DNA here is from genome assembly GCF_056760195.1 of Stenotrophomonas sp. STEN020. Classification (NCBI taxonomy): domain Bacteria; kingdom Pseudomonadati; phylum Pseudomonadota; class Gammaproteobacteria; order Lysobacterales; family Lysobacteraceae; genus Stenotrophomonas; species Stenotrophomonas sp. STEN020. Next base: position 27,743 of record NZ_JBRREI010000034.1, on the reverse strand, counting down.
ATCCTGGAAGGCGCCATCTACGCACGTCTGCGTTCGCAGATCGTGGGTAAGGTTGCCAACGGCGGCGCCAACCTGAAGAAGGGTGACGTTGTTTCCGACGCGCTGCTGGACGGCCTGAAGAAGTCCGATTGGTTCACCCTGCGCATGAAGGACGACGACGCGTCCGACGCCATCGAACGTGCCCAGATGCAGATCCAGGCACACGAGAAGGAATTCGAGCGTCGCTTCGCCGACAAGCGCGGCAAGATCACCCAGGGCGACGATCTGGCACCGGGCGTGCTGAAGATGGTCAAGGTGTTCCTGGCCGTGAAGCGTCGCATCCAGCCGGGTGACAAGATGGCAGGCCGCCACGGTAACAAGGGTGTGGTCTCCAACGTGGTGCCGGTCGAAGACATGCCGTACATGGCTGACGGCAACACCGTGGACATCTGCTTGAACCCGTTGGGCGTGCCGTCGCGTATGAACATCGGCCAGATTCTGGAAGTGCACTTGGGCTGGGCCGCAAAGGGCCTGGGCAAGCGCATCCAGGGCATGCTGGAACAGCAGCGTGCGGTCAGCGAACTGCGTGAGTTCTTGGGCAAGATCTACAACCATGACTCGGCCATTTCCGAGCAGCGCGTGGACCTGTCCCAGTTCAGCGACGAAGAACTGCTGAACCTGGCCAAGAACCTGACCGACGGCGTGCCGATGGCAACCCCGGTGTTCGACGGCGCGGCGGAAGAAGAAATCCGCGAGATGCTGAATCTGGCCTACCCGGATGAAGCACCGGAAACCGCTCGCCTGGGCTTCAACGCCAGCAAGACGCAGATGCAGCTGTATGACGGCCGCACCGGCGAAGCCTTCGACCGCAAGACCACGGTTGGCTACATGCATTACCTGAAGTTGAACCACTTGGTCGACGACAAGATGCATGCCCGTTCGACCGGTCCGTACTCGCTCGTTACCCAGCAGCCGCTGGGTGGTAAGGCGCAGTTCGGTGGTCAGCGCTTCGGTGAAATGGAAGTCTGGGCACTGGAAGCCTACGGCGCGGCCTACACCCTGCAGGAAATGCTGACGGTGAAGTCCGATGACGTACAGGGCCGTAACCAGATGTACAAGAACATCGTCGACGGTGAGCACGAGATGGTTGCGGGCATGCCGGAATCCTTCAACGTTTTGGTGAAGGAAATCCGCTCGCTGGCCATCAACATGGAACTGGAAGGCGGTTGATTGCGCAGGCGCTGCTGCATTGATGCAGCCGCGCCGCCAGCACTGACTGACAGCCCATCGACACAGATTTCCTCCTTTCGGAGAACACCATGAAAGACCTGCTCAACCTCTTCAACCAGCAGCGCCAGACGCTGGACTTCGACGCGATCAAGATCGCGCTGGCCTCGCCGGACCTGATCCGTTCGTGGTCCTTCGGCGAAGTGAAGAAGCCGGAAACCATCAACTACCGTACCTTCAAGCCGGAACGTGACGGCCTGTTCTGCGCCGCCATCTTCGGACCGGTCAAGGACTACGAGTGCCTGTGCGGCAAGTACAAGCGCATGAAGCACCGCGGCGTCGTCTGCGAAAAGTGCGGCACCGAAGTAACCCTGGCCAAGGTGCGCCGCGAGCGCATGGGCCACATCGACCTGGCATCGCCGGTCGCGCACATCTGGTTCCTCAAGTCGCTGCCGTCGCGCATCGGCCTGATGCTGGACATGACCCTGCGTGACATCGAGCGCGTGCTGTACTTCGAAGCCTACGTGGTGACCGAGCCGGGCCTGACCGCCCTGGAGCGCCGCCAGCTGCTGACCGAAGAACAGTACCTGCAGGCACGCCAGGAGCATGGCGATGACTTCGACGCCGCCATGGGCGCCGAGGCCGTCTACGAACTGCTGCGCACCATCGACCTGCAGGCCGAAATGGTCCGCCTGCGCGAGGAAATCGCCTCGACCGGTTCGGAAACCAAGCTCAAGCGTCTGACCAAGCGCATCAAGCTGGTCGAAGCCTTCCTCGAGTCGGGCAACCGCCCGGAGTGGATGGTGATGACCGTGCTGCCGGTGCTGCCGCCGGATCTGCGCCCGCTGGTTCCGTTGGACGGTGGCCGCTTCGCGACCTCGGATCTGAACGATCTGTACCGCCGCGTCATCAACCGTAACAACCGTCTGCGTCGCCTGCTGGAGCTCAACGCTCCGGACATCATCGTGCGCAACGAAAAGCGCATGCTGCAGGAATCGGTTGACGCCCTGTTGGACAACGGCCGTCGCGGCCGTGCCATCACCGGCACCAACAAGCGCCCGCTCAAGTCGCTGGCCGACATGATCAAGGGTAAGCAGGGTCGCTTCCGTCAGAACCTGCTGGGCAAGCGCGTCGATTACTCGGGCCGTTCGGTGATCACCGTGGGTCCGTACCTGAAGCTGCACCAGTGCGGCCTGCCGAAGAAGATGGCGCTTGAGCTGTTCAAGCCGTTCGTGTTCGCCAAGCTGCAGCGTCGTGGCCTGGCCACCACCATCAAGGCAGCCAAGAAGCTGGTTGAGCGCGAGGAAGGCGAAGTCTGGGACGTCCTGGAAGAAGTCATCCGCGAACATCCGGTGCTGCTGAACCGTGCGCCGACCCTGCACCGACTGGGCATCCAGGCGTTCGAACCGCTGTTGATCGAAGGCAAGGCCATCCAGCTGCATCCGCTGGTCTGTACCGCATTCAACGCCGACTTCGACGGTGACCAGATGGCCGTCCACGTACCGCTCTCGCTGGAAGCCCAGCTGGAAGCGCGTGCGCTGATGATGTCCACCAACAACATCCTGTCGCCGGCCAACGGCGAGCCGATCATCGTGCCGTCGCAGGACGTCGTGTTGGGCCTGTACTACATGGCTCGCTCGCTGGTGAACAAGCAGGGCGAGGGCATGGTGTTCGCGAACACCGACGAAGTGAAGCGTGCCTACGACAACCGCCTGGTTGAACTGCACGCCCGCGTCAAGGTGCGCATCGTGCAGGTCGAGCGTGACGAAGACGGCAACAAGGTCAAGAAGACCTCGATCGTCGACACCACCGTCGGCCGTGCACTGCTGAGCGAGATCATGCCGGAAGGCCTGCCGTTCGAGCTGTGCAACACCGAGATGACCAAGAAGAACATCTCGCGCCTGATCAACCAGAGCTACCGTCTGCTGGGTCTGAAGGACACCGTGGTGTTCGCCGACAAGCTGATGTACACCGGCTATGCCTACGCAACCCGCGCCGGCGTGTCGATCGGCATCGACGACATGCTGATCCCGGACGAGAAGAAGGGCATCCTCGGCGAAGCCGAAGCCGAAGTGCTGGAAATCCAGGAGCAGTACCAGTCCGGTCTGGTCACCGCCGGCGAGCGCTACAACAAGGTGGTCGACATCTGGTCGCGCACCAATGAGCGCATCGCCAAGGCGATGATGGAAACCATTGGTACCGAGAAGGTCGTGGGTAGCGACGGTGAGCTGGTCGACCAGAAGTCGATGAACTCGCTGTACATCATGGCCGACTCCGGTGCCCGTGGTAGCCAGGCACAGATCCGTCAGTTGGCCGGTATGCGTGGCCTGATGGCGCGTCCGGATGGCTCGATCATCGAGACGCCGATTAAGGCGAACTTCCGTGAAGGCCTGAACGTGCAGGAGTACTTCAACTCCACCCACGGTGCCCGTAAGGGTCTGGCCGATACCGCGTTGAAGACGGCGAACTCGGGTTACCTGACCCGTCGTCTGGTCGACGTGGCACAGGACGTGGTGATCACCGAGGTCGATTGCGGTACCTCCGAAGGCCTGACCATGATTCCGATCGTGGAAGGCGGCGACGTGGTTGAGCCGTTGAAGGACCGCGTGCTGGGTCGCGTTGTGGCCGAGGACGTGTTCCTGCCGGGCAACGACGAAGATCCGATCGTGACCCGCAACACCGTGCTCGACGAGCAGTGGGTGAACAAGCTGGAAGAAGCCGGCGTGCAGACCATCAAGGTCCGCTCGACCATCACCTGCGCCTCCTCCTTCGGCGTCTGTGGCCTGTGCTACGGCCGCGATCTGGCCCGCGGCCACATCGTCAACATCGGTGAAGCGGTCGGCGTCATCGCCGCTCAGTCGATCGGTGAGCCGGGTACCCAGCTGACCATGCGTACGTTCCACATCGGTGGTGCGGCATCGCGTGCGGCTGCGGTTGACAACATCACCGTCAAGACCACCGGTTCGGTGAAGTTCTCCAACCTGAAGCACGTCGAGCAGGCCAGCGGTTCGCTGGTTGCGGTCTCGCGTTCGGGTGAAATCTCCGTGCTCGACCCGCATGGTCGTGAGCGTGAGCGTTACAAGCTGCCCTACGGTGCCAGCATCGGCGTCAAGGACGGTGCAGAAATCAAGGCTGGCCAGACCGTGGCCAACTGGGATCCGCATAACCACCCGATCGTGTCCGAAGTGGCCGGTTTCGTGCGCTTCATCGACTTCATCGATGGCGTGACCGTGATCGAGAAGACCGACGAACTGACCGGTCTGGCCTCGCGCGAAATCACCGATCCGAAGCGTCGTGGCTCGCAGGCCAAGGATCTGCGTCCGCTGGTCCGCATCGTCGATGGCAAGGGCAATGACCTGACCATCCCGGGCACCGACCTGCCGGCACAGTACCTGCTGCCGCCGCGCTCGATCGTCAACCTGCAGGATGGCGCGCCGGTAGGCGTGGGCGACGTGGTTGCCAAGATCCCGCAGGAAGCCTCGAAGACCCGTGACATCACCGGTGGTCTGCCGCGCGTTGCCGACTTGTTCGAAGCCCGCAAGCCGAAGGACCCGGCGATCCTGGCCGAGCGTTCGGGTATCATCAGCTTCGGCAAGGACACCAAGGGCAAGCAGCGCCTGATCATCAAGGACACCGATGGTTCGGAGCACGAAGAGCTGATTCCGAAGTACCGTCAGATCATCGTGTTCGAAGGTGAACACGTGACCCGCGGTGAAACCGTGGTGGACGGCGAGCCGAGCCCGCAGGACATCCTGCGCCTGAAGGGCGTGGAAGAGCTGGCCCGTTACCTGGTCAAGGAAATCCAGGACGTTTACCGCCTGCAGGGCGTGAAGATCAACGACAAGCACATTGAAGTGATCTCGCGTCAGATGCTGCGCAAGGTGGAAATCGTTGACCAGGGCAGCAGCAAGTTCCTCAATGGTGAGCAGGCCGAGCGCCAGCGCGTCATCGAAGAGAACGTCAAGCTGGCCGCACGCAACGAGCTGCCGGCCCGTTTTGAGCCGGTGCTGCTGGGTATCACCAAGGCATCGCTGGCAACCGAGTCGTTCATTTCGGCGGCTTCGTTCCAGGAAACCACCCGTGTGCTGACCGAGGCTGCCGTGCGCGGCACCTCCGATGGCCTGCGCGGTCTGAAGGAAAACGTGATCGTCGGCCGCCTGATTCCGGCGGGTACCGGCCTTGCGTACCACGCCCAGCGCCGCCGTAACGCGTCGGGTCTGACCGATTCGGAAATCGCAACCCTGGCCGGTCCGGCCGTGGTCGCTGAACCGGCGGTCGTGGCACCGGAAGCTGAACCGGCGACCGGTGAAGAGTAAGTAGTTTGATCGGCCGGTCCGCTCGCGGACCGGCAGTTCGACCTGAACGGGGTATATGGAGATCCCCCTGTAACAGCTCTGGATCAGGGCTGGCTTGGCATGGGCTTGTTTGACTGGGCTCTTGACAAGTTGCTACAATCGTCTGTCTCAGCAGGCCAAAATTTTGGCCTGCTTTACAATTTCCGCATCCTGGCCGTTTTTTGCGGCCCCAATCAGAAGAACCTACTGATGGCGACGATCAACCAGCTGGTACGCAAGCCGCGTCAAGCTACCACCTACAAGAGTGCCTCGCCGGCACTCGACAAGTGCCCGCAGCGCCGTGGCGTCTGCACGCGCGTGTACACCACCACCCCGAAGAAGCCGAACTCGGCTCTGCGTAAGGTTGCAAAGGTTCGCCTGACCAACCAGGAAGAAGTGATTTCCTACATCGGTGGTGAAGGCCATAACCTGCAGGAGCACTCCGTGGTCCTGATCCGTGGCGGTCGCGTCAAGGATCTGCCGGGTGTGCGTTACCACACCGTCCGTGGCTCGCTCGATGCCGCCGGCGTTGCCAAGCGTCGTCAGGCGCGTTCCAAGTACGGCGCAAAGCGTCCGAAGGCCTGAGGAATAAGACATGTCACGTAAAGGTAATACTCCCCAGCGTTCGGTCCTGCCGGATCCGAAGCACAAGAGCGAAACCATTGCCCGCTTCATCAACATGGTCATGTTGAGCGGCAAGAAGTCCGTTGCTGAAAAGATCGTCTATGGCGCCATGGACGTGATCAGCGAAAAGAACCCGAACGCAATCGAGCTGGTGCAGAAGGCACTGGACAACGTTGCTCCGGGCGTGGAAGTGAAGTCGCGTCGCGTCGGTGGTGCCACCTATCAGGTGCCGGTCGAAGTGCGCGCTTCGCGCAAGATGGCCCTGGCCATGCGTTGGCTGATCGACTCGGCGCGTAAGCGCGGCGAGAACACCATGCCGCGCAAGCTGGCTGCTGAACTGCTGGACGCTTCGGAAAACCGCGGCGGCGCCATCAAGAAGCGCGAAGAAACCCACCGTATGGCGGAAGCGAACAAGGCCTTCGCTCACTACCGCTGGTGAGTTGTGGGGGCCTTGGAAACAGGGCCCCTGGCACCCATGTTGGTGCTGCTTGTAGCGTTTTGAGCGCTGCTTAAATCCGAAGGCCGCCGCAAGGCGGCGTTCGGCCATCCGAATTCCAAGAAATTGAGAGGCTCCCGTGGCCCGCACCACTCCTATCGAGCGTTACCGTAACTTCGGCATCATGGCCCACATCGATGCCGGCAAGACCACCACGTCCGAGCGCATCCTGTTCTACACCGGTAAGAGCCACAAGCTCGGTGAAGTGCATGACGGCGCCGCCACCATGGACTGGATGGAGCAGGAGCAGGAACGTGGTATCACGATCCAGTCCGCTGCTACCACCGCGTTCTGGAAGGGCATGGACAAGTCCCTGCCGGAGCACCGTTTCAACATCATTGACACCCCCGGGCACGTTGACTTCACCATCGAAGTCGAACGCTCGCTGCGCGTGCTCGACGGTGCGGTGTTCGTGCTGTGCGCCGTTGGTGGCGTGCAGCCGCAGTCCGAGACCGTGTGGCGCCAGGCCAACCGTTACCAGGTGCCGCGCATCGCGTTCGTCAACAAGATGGACCGTACCGGTGCCAACTTCCTGAAGGTCCGTGACCAGCTGAAGGCAAAGCTCGGCGCTGTCGCCGTGCCGATGCAGCTGCCGATCGGCGCTGAAGAAGGCTTCAAGGGCGTGGTCGATCTGCTCAAGATGAAGGCCATCCATTGGGATGAGGCTTCGCAGGGCATGAAGTTCGAGTACGGCGAAATCCCGGCTGACATGCAGGCAGCGGCTGAAGAAGCCCGCACCTTCATGATCGAAACCGCGGCTGAAGCCAGCGAAGAGCTGATGGAAAAGTACCTGGGCGGCGAAGAGCTGAACGAAGGCGAGATCATCCAGGCCCTGCGTACCCGTACGCTGGCCGTTGAAATCGTGCCGATGTTCTGTGGCTCGGCGTTCAAGAACAAGGGCGTGCAGGCCATGCTCGACGGCGTGATCCAGCTGCTGCCGTCGCCGATCGACGTGCCGGACGTGAAGGGCACCGACGTTGACGATGACTCCATCGAGATGACCCGCAAGTCGGACGACAAGGCTCCGTTCTCGTCGCTGGCGTTCAAGATCATCACCGATCCGTTCGTTGGCGCGCTGACCTTCTTCCGTGTCTACTCGGGCACCCTGAACGGTGGTGACACCGTGCTGAACTCGGTGAAGAACAAGAAGGAGCGCATCGGCCGCATCCTGCAGATGCACTCGAACAACCGCGAGGAAATCAAGGAAGTTCTGGCTGGTGACATCGCTGCTGCCGTGGGCCTGAAGGACACCACCACCGGTGACACGCTGTGCTCGCTTGAAGCACCGATCGTGCTCGAGCGCATGGTGTTCCCGGAGCCGGTGATCTCGATGGCTGTCGAGCCGAAGACCAAGTCGGACCAGGAAAAGATGGGTCTGGCACTGGGTCGTCTGGCACAGGAAGATCCGTCGTTCCGCGTCAAGACCGACGAAGAATCCGGCCAGACCATCATCTCCGGCATGGGCGAGCTGCACCTGGACATCATCGTTGACCGCATGAAGCGCGAGTTCAACGTTGAAGCCAACGTCGGCAAGCCGCAGGTGGCCTACCGCGAAACCATCCAGATGGCCGACGTCAAGTCGGACTACAAGCACGCCAAGCAGTCCGGTGGTAAGGGTCAGTACGGTCACGTCGTGATCGAGCTATCGCCGATCACCGCTGAGGACCGTGCCGATCCGAAGCTGTCTGCGGCGATCAAGGATGACTTCCTGTTCATCAACGACATCACCGGCGGCGTGATCCCGAAGGAATTCATTCCTTCCGTGGAAAAGGGCCTGCGCGAAACCATCACCAGCGGTCCGCTGGCTGGCTTCCCGGTGGTGGACGTCAAGGTCAAGCTGGTGTTCGGCTCGTACCATGACGTTGACTCCTCGGAAATGGCGTTCAAGCTCGCCTCGTCGATGGCCTTCAAGCAGGGCTTCGCCAAGGCCAAGCCGGTTCTGCTGGAGCCGATCATGAAGGTCGAGATCGTGACCCCGGAGGAATACCAGGGTGACGTGATGGGCGACGTAAGCCGTCGTCGTGGCGTTCTGCAGGGTTCGGGCACCACCGGTGACGGTTCGGCCAGCATCATCAATGCGATGATCCCGCTGGGCGAAATGTTCGGTTACGCCACCGCGCTGCGTTCGCAGACCCAGGGTCGCGCAACCTTCACGATGGAATTCGACCATTACGAGCCGGCGCCGAACAACATCGCCGAAACCGTTATCAAGAAGGGCTGAGTCTCGGACTCAGCCTCTCCTTCCAAGTCTTAGTTAATTAAGGAACAACAATGTCCAAGAGTAAGTTCGAGCGCACCAAGCCGCACGTCAACGTCGGCACCATCGGCCACGTCGATCATGGCAAGACCACCCTGACCGCAGCTCTGACCAAGATCGGTGCAGAGCGCTTCGGTGGCGAGTTCAAGGATTACTCCTCGATCGATGCCGCGCCGGAAGAGAAGGCTCGTGGTATCACGATCTCGACCGCGCACGTCGAGTACGAATCCGCTTCGCGTCACTACGCCCACGTGGATTGCCCGGGCCATGCTGACTACGTCAAGAACATGATCACCGGTGCTGCCCAGATGGACGGCGCGATCCTGGTCTGTTCGGCTGCTGACGGCCCGATGCCGCAGACCCGCGAGCACATCCTGCTGTCGCGTCAGGTCGGCGTGCCGTACATCGTCGTGTTCCTGAACAAGGCCGACATGGTTGACGATGCCGAGCTGCTGGAACTGGTCGAAATGGAAGTCCGTGAGCTGCTGAGCAAGTACGACTTCCCGGGCGACGACACCCCGATCGTGCACGGTTCGGCCCGTATGGCGCTGGAAGGCGACCAGAGCGAGATCGGCGTGCCGGCCATCCTGAAGCTGGTCGATGCACTGGACAGCTGGATCCCGACCCCGGAGCGTGACGTCGACAAGCCGTTCCTGATGCCGGTGGAAGACGTGTTCTCGATCTCGGGCCGCGGCACCGTGGTGACCGGTCGTATCGAGCGCGGCGTGATCAAGGTCGGCGAAGAAATCGAAATCGTCGGTATCCGTCCGGTCCAGAAGACCACCGTCACCGGCGTGGAAATGTTCCGCAAGCTGCTGGACCAGGGTCAGGCAGGCGACAACGCCGGTCTGCTGCTGCGCGGCACCAAGCGTGACGACGTCGAGCGTGGCCAGGTTCTGGCCAAGCCGGGTTCGATCAAGCCGCACACCCAGTTCGAAGCCGAAGTGTACGTTCTGTCGAAGGACGAAGGCGGCCGTCACACCCCGTTCTTCAAGGGCTACCGTCCGCAGTTCTACTTCCGTACCACCGACATCACCGGCGCTTGCGAGCTGCCGGAAGGCGTCGAGATGGTGATGCCGGGCGACAACGTCAAGATGACCGTCACCCTGATCAACCCGGTGGCAATGGACGAAGGCCTGCGCTTCGCAATCCGTGAAGGTGGCCGTACCGTCGGCGCCGGCGTGGTTGCAAAGATCGTTGCCTGATAACGCTGCGCTTCCTCGCGAAGCAAGGTGTTGAAGAAGGGTGGCCTCCGGGCCGCCCTTTTTTTTGAATGGACGGAGCGGGGTAGGGCTTTGGTGATGGCGGGCGTATTTGGCGTTTGTGGCTTGAAAAGCTTGGGGCCTCAAGGGTCGATAGGTTCCGGCGGCAGAGGCTTCAGGGCCATGAATAGTAGGGTTCCAGGGTTCAGTAGGCTGGAAATCCGTAAGCCGTAAGCCGTAAGCCGTAAGCCAGAAATCAAAGGCCAAAAGTCGAAAATCAAAAGCTTTCCCTCACCCCAACCCCTCTCCCGTAAACGGGAGAGGGGCTCGAAATGCGTCGGTCGCTAGCGGACTGCGGGCCGGCGGAGTACTTGCCCCTCTCCCGTTTACGGGAGAGGGGTTGGGGTGGGGGCGGCTTTTCGCGGCGAGCCCGGAAAATCTGAATAGGCTGAGACTGCAGACGGGGTGGATTTGTACTTCCGTTCCGCCGGCGTGGATAATGCCGCTCCCGGCGGAAGTGGCGGGGACGGCGTATTCACATTCAGTCCTGTTCAGGGTTTGCCTGGCTCCGGCCGGCACAATTGCTGCGCCTGGATGGGGTAGGGCGCTGGGCGCAGTACCGTTGCACGAGTTTCCCGGCCTCGCCGCTGTCGCACCTGCCGCCTGGCCATTCATCCCGCAGTTAGCCGGGATATCCGCATCCGCGCAGATCCGCCGCGCGGTTGCCAGCGGCAAAACCCGCGTATACGCGGAAAACCCCGTAAATCCTGCTGCCAGCTGAAGTACCCCATACCTCGGCAGAGGGGTGAGTTGCAATAGGAAAAGAATACTGACAGAATGCACGACCACTCGCGGAAGTGCTCGTTTACGAGAATTCCGCAACCAGCGAAAAGAGGGGCAGGACGCACCTCGTATTCGCCAGACAAGGACAGGTCGCATGGGAGGCACTCCGTTCAACGGGGTGTTTTTTGTGCGTTTGAACAAGTCTGGGGCGGGCCGGGAAACCGGGCCGCCTTGCTGTTATGAAAGGATTCGCGCGACGGGCAGTGCTTCGGCGCTAAACGTCGTTTTCATGGGGTTCGGCACACTCAGGGGCCGAACCTGTCGCTCTTTAGACCCATAGGAATACCGTCATGGCGGACCAAAAGATCCGAATTCGGTTGAAGGCGTTTGATCATCGTTTGATCGACCGTTCGGCCAGCGAGATCGTTGAAACGGCAAAGCGGACCGGCGCGCAAGTGCGTGGCCCGATCCCTCTGCCCACCAAGATCGAGCGTTACACCATCCTCGTCTCCCCGCACGTCGACAAAGACGCGCGTGACCAGTACGAGACCCGCACGCACAAGCGCGTGCTCGATATCGTCGACCCCAACGACAAGACCGTGGACGCGCTGATGAAGCTCGAACTGGCTGCCGGCGTCGACGTTCAGATCAAGCTGACCTAAGGACTACGACCATGACGAAGAAATATTCGTTGGGCTTCGTGGGCCGCAAGGCTGGCATGAGCCGCGTTTTCACTGAAGATGGCCAGTCCATCCCAGTGACCCTGATTGAAGCAACCCCGAACCGCATCGCGCAGATCAAGACCGTCGAAACCGACGGCTACAGCGCCGTGCAGGTGACCGTCGGCGCTCGTCGCGCTGCGCTGGTCAACAAGCCGGAAGCCGGTCACTTCGCCAAGGCGAAGGTCGAAGCCGGTCGTGGCCTGTGGGAATTCCGCGTTGAAGACGCACAGATCGGCGATTTCGCCGTCGGTGGCGAAATCAAGGCAGACATCTTTGAAGTCGGCCAGACGGTTGACGTCCAGGGCGTCACCAAGGGTAAGGGCTTCCAGGGCACCATCAAGCGCTACAACTTCCGTATGGGCGATGCAACCCACGGTAACTCGCTGTCGCATCGCGCGCCGGGTTCCTTGGGCCAGCGCCAGACCCCGGGTCGCGTTTTCCCGGGCAAGAAGATGTCCGGCCACATGGGTTCGGTGCAGCAGAGCACGCAGAATCTGGAAGTGGTCAAGGTCGATGTCGAGCGTGGTCTGATTGCCATCCGCGGCGCCGTGCCTGGCGCAGCCGGTGGTGACGTGATCGTGCGTCCGGCTAGCAAGGCATAAGGAGAGATGACGATGGAACTCGTTATCACGGGTAGCAATAACAAGGTCTCGGTCTCCGACGCCGTGTTCGGTCGCGATTTCAGCGAAGATCTGGTTCACCAGGTCGTCGTTGCCTACCGCAACGCCGCACGTTCGGGCACCAAGGCACAGAAGACGCGTTCTGAAGTGGCTGGTACCACCAAGAAGTCGAAGAAGCAGAAGGGTGGTGGCGCTCGTCACGGTGCCCTGACCGCTCCGATCTTCGTCGGCGGTGGTGTCACCTTCGCGGCCAAGCCGCGTAGCTTCGAACAGAAGGTCAATCGTAAGCAGTATCGCGCCGCCATGTGCGCCATCCTGTCCGAGCTGAACCGCCAGGGCCGCCTGACCATCGTTGAGTCGTTCGATGTCGAAGCGACCAGCACCAAGGCTCTGATCACCAAGCTGGCTGGCCTGGAAGTGGGCAAGCGCCCGCTGATCGTCACCGAAGAAGCTTCCGAGCACCTGTACCTGTCGGCTCGCAACATTCCCTACGTGGAAGTGCGTGACGTGCAGGGTCTGGACCCGGTTTCGCTGGTCGGTGCCGACACGGTCGTCATCACCGCTGACGCGGTCAAGAAGGTCGAGGAGTGGCTGGCATGAGCGCCAACGAAAAAATCTTCAGCGTGCTGCGTGCACCGCGAGTCTCTGAAAAGACCGCGCGCCTGCAGGAAATCTCCAACCAATACGTCTTCGAAGTTTCGAACGAAGCCACCAAAGCCGATGTAAAGGCCGCGGTTGAGCAGTTGTTCGACGTCAAGGTCGAGTCGGTCAATGTGCTGAACGTGAAGGGCAAGAACAAGTCCTTCCGTAACCGTGCAGGCCGCCGCGGCGATTGGCGCAAGGCGTATGTGCGTCTCGCCGATGGCCAGTCCATCGATGTAACGGCCAAGGCCTGAGGTACATCCCATGCCATTGATGAAATTCAAACCCACTTCTCCCGGCCGTCGTTCGGCCGTGCGCGTGGTCACTCCTGATCTGCACAAAGGCGCGCCGCATGCTGCGTTGCTGGAGCCGCAGAGCAAGTCCGGCGGTCGTAACCACCACGGCCGCATCACCACCCGTCACGTGGGTGGTGGTCACAAGCAGCACTACCGTCTGATCGACTTCAAGCGCAACAAGGAAGGCATTCCGGCACGCGTGGAACGTATCGAATACGATCCGAACCGCACTGCCCATATCGCCCTGCTGTGCTATGTCGACGGCGAGCGTCGCTACATCATCGCCCCGAAGGGCCTGAAGGCTGGTGACCAGGTCATCTCGGGTGCTCACGCCCCGATCAAGACCGGTAACACCTTGCCGCTGCGCAACATCCCGGTCGGTACCACCGTCCACGGGATCGAGCTGAAGCCGGGTAAGGGCGCTCAGATCGCTCGTGCCGCTGGTGCAGGCGTGCAGCTGGTCGCTCGTGAAGGTATCTACGCCACCCTGCGCCTGCGCTCGGGTGAAATGCGTAAGGTGCCGGTCGAATGCCGCGCCACCATCGGTGAAGTCGGTAACGATGAGCACAACCTGGAAAAGCTGGGCAAGGCTGGTGCCAAGCGCTGGCGCGGCGTCAAGCCGACCGTCCGCGGTGCGGCCATGAACCCGGTGGATCACCCGCACGGTGGTGGTGAAGCCAAGGCCGGCCAGGGTAATCCGCACCCGGTCACCCCGTGGGGTGTTCCGACCAAGGGTTACAAGACGCGTCATAACAAGCGCACTCAGCAGTTCATCGTCCGCGATCGTAGGGGCTAATCGACCATGGCACGTTCACTTAAGAAGGGCCCGTTCGTCGATCACCACCTCGTCAAGAAGGTGGAGGCCGCTGCGGGTAGCAAGAAGCCGATCAAGACCTGGTCGCGCCGTTCGATGATCCTGCCGGAAATGGTAGGCGTCACCATCGCCGTTCATAACGGTAAGAACCACGTTCCAGTGCTCGTTAACGAGAACATGGTCGGCCACAAGCTCGGCGAATTTGCCGTCACCCGGACCTTCAAGGGTCACGGTGGCGACAAGAAGTCGGGCAAGTAAGGAGAGATGACAATGGAAGCGAAAGCAATCCTGCGCTCCGCGCGCATCTCTGCGCAGAAGGCTCGTCTGGTCGCTGACCAGGTGCGCGGTCTGCCGGCCGAGCGTGCGGTCAACCTGCTGAAGTTTTCGGATAAGAAGGCTGCCCACCTGATCAAGAAGGTGGTGGAGTCGGCTATCGCAAATGCCGAAAACAACCAGGGCGCTGACGTCGACGAGCTGAAGGTCCAGACCATCATGGTTGATGAAGGTCCGACCCTGAAGCGTTTCATGGCGCGGGCGAAAGGCCGCGGTACCCGCATCCTCAAGCGCACCAGCCACATCACTGTGGTTGTGGGCGCCGGCAAGTAAGCGGAAAGGATAAAGACCATGGGTCATAAAGTTCATCCGGTTGGTATCCGCCTCGGTATTTCCAAGGACTGGAACTCCAAGTGGTACGCCAACAAGGCCGAGTTTGCTGGTTACCTGGCAGCCGACCTGAAAGTTCGCGAGATGCTGCGCAAGAAGCTTGCACAGGCCGGCATCTCCAAGATCCTCATCGAGCGTCCGGCAAAGACGGCTCGCGTGACGATCCACACCGCCCGTCCGGGCGTGGTGATCGGCAAGCGTGGTGAGGACATCGAAAAGCTGCGTAAGGAAGTGAGCGAAATGATGGGCGTCCCGGCGCACATCAACGTCACCGAAGTGCGCAAGCCGGAGTTGGACGCACAGCTGGTTGCCGAGTCGATCGCGCAGCAGCTGGAGCGCCGCATCATGTTCCGCCGTGCAATGAAGCGCTCGGTCGGCAATGCGATGCGCCTGGGTGCCCTGGGCATCAAGGTCAACGTCGGCGGCCGCTTGAACGGCGCTGAAATCGCCCGTTCGGAGTGGTACCGCGAAGGCCGCGTGCCGTTGCACACCCTGCGTGCGGATATCGACTACGGTTTCGCTGAAGCCAGCACCACCTACGGCATCATCGGCATCAAGGTTTGGATCTACAAGGGTGAAGTCTTTGATTTCTCCCAGGTTGGCCAGGAAAAGCAGGACGACAGCCCGCGCAACGATCGTAACGATCGCGGCGACCGCGGTGACCGTCCGTCGCGCCCGGCTCGTGAAGCGAGGTAACGGCAATGTTGCAACCCAAGCGAACCAAATACCGCAAGATGTTCAAAGGCCGCAATGACGGTCTGAGCTGGAGCGCGAATGCCGTCAGCTTCGGCGAGTACGGTCTGAAGGCTACTGCCCACGGTCAGCTGACTGCGCGTCAGATCGAAGCGGCTCGCCGCTCGATCAGCCGCTACGTCAAGCGCGGTGGCAAGATGTGGATCCGTGTGTTCCCCGACAAGCCGATCACCAAGAAGCCCATCGAAGTCCGAATGGGTGCTGGTAAGGGTGGCGTGGAATACTGGGTCGCTCAGATCCAGCCGGGCCGCATGATTTATGAAGTCGAGGGTGTGACCGAGGAAGTGGCACGCGAGGCGTTCCGCCTGGCCGCTGCCAAGCTCTCGGTGACCACCACTTTCGTAACCCGGACGGTGCGCTGATGGACATCAAACAACTCCGCGAGAAGTCGGCTGACGAACTCAAGGCCCACCTGACCGACCTGCGTAAGGAGCAGTTCTCGCTCCGTATGCAGCAGGTCACCGGCCAGCTGCCGAAGACCCACGAAACCCGCCGGGTGCGTCGCGAGATTGCTCGCGTCAAGCACCTGATCGGCAGCACGAAGTAAGGATGGCTGCTATGAGCGAAAATACTGAAAAGAAGACGCTGCGCACGGTCGAAGGCCGTGTCGTCAGCAACAAGATGGACAAGACGGTCACCGTGTTGGTGGAGCGCCAGGTCAAGCACCCGTTGTACGGTAAGTACATCAAGCGCTCGTCCAAGCTGCACGCACACGACGCCGACAACACCTGTAAAGAAGGTGATGTCGTTCGTGTGACCGAGATTGCTCCGATGTCCAAGACCAAGAACTGGCGCGTGGTGGAAGTCATCACGCGTGCGGCTGAATAAGGAGATCTGACTCATGATCCAGATGCAGAGCTACCTTGACGTTGCGGACAACTCCGGTGCCAAGGAACTGATGTGCATCAAGGTGCTTGGTGGTTCCAAGCGCCGTTATGCCCACATCGGCGACATCATCAAAGTCACCGTGAAGGACGCAATTCCGCGCGGCAAAGTCAAGAAGGGTGAAGTGTATGACGCCGTCGTGGTGCGTACCCGTAAGGGTGTGCGTCGCGCCGATGGCTCGCTGATCCGTTTCGACGGCAACGCCGCGGTCCTGCTCAACAACAAGCAAGAGCCGATCGGCACCCGCATCTTCGGACCGGTGACCCGTGAACTTCGTTCCGAGAAGTTCATGAAGATCGTCTCGCTCGCTCCCGAAGTTCTGTGAGCGCCAGGAGATAATCATGGCTAACCGTATCAAGAAGGGCGACCAGGTCGTCGTCAACACCGGCAAGGACAAGGGCAAGCAGGGCGAAGTCGTCCGCGTCGACGGCGATCGTGTGATCGTCGCCAACGTGAACATCGTCAAGCGCCACACCAAGCCGAACCCGCAGGCAGGCGTTGCCGGCGGCGTGGTCGAGCGTGAAGCGTCGATCCATATCTCCAACGTGAATGTGCTGAACCCGGCTTCGGGCAAGGGCGAGCGCGTTGGCTTCAAGGTGCTGGAGGATGGACGCAAACTGCGTGTGTTCCGCTCCAGCGGTGAGGCGCTCGACGCCTAAGGACTGACCGATGAATTCACGTCTCGAAAAGTTTTACAAGGAAGAAGTGGTACCGGCGCTGACCAAGCAGTTCGGTTACACCAATCCGATGCAGGTCCCGCGTCTGGTCAAGGTCACCTTGAACATGGGCGTTGGTGAAGCTGCGACCAACAAGAAGGTTCTTGAGAACGCCGTTGGCGACATGACCAAGATCACCGGCCAGAAGCCGGTTATCACCAAGTCGCGCGTCTCGGTGGCATCGTTCAAGATCCGTGATGGTTGGCCGATCGGCTGCAAGGTCACGCTGCGTCGTGACACCATGTTTGAGTTCCTGGATCGCCTGATCAACATCTCGCTGCCGCGCGTGCGTGACTTCCGCGGCGTGTCGGGTCGTTCGTTCGACGGCCGTGGCAACTTCAACATGGGTGTGAAGGAACAGATCATCTTCCCGGAAATCGACTTCGACGCCGTCGACGCGATCCGCGGTATGGATATCGCCATCACCACCACCGCCAAGACCGACGCGGAAGCGAAGGCGCTGCTCGCAGCGTTCAAGTTCCCGTTCCGTAACTGATTCGTCGAGGATACCGAAATGGCAAAGACCTCAATGGTCAACCGCGACATCAAGCGGAAGAAGCTGGCTCTGAAGTTCGCCGACAAGCGTGCAGCTCTGAAGAAGATCGTGTCCTCGGTGGACGCGAGCTACGAAGAGAAGGCTGAAGCCGTGATCAAGTTGTCGAAGCTGCCGCGCGATTCGTCGCCGAGCCGCCATCGCAACCGTTGCGAGCTGTCGGGCCGTCCGCGTGGCGTGTACAGCAAGTTCGGCCTCGGCCGTAACAAGCTGCGCGAAGCCACCATGCGCGGTGACGTGCCGGGCCTGCGCAAGGCTAGCTGGTAAGCAACAACCGGTTCGGGCCGCAAGGCCCGAACCGGCCGCCGGAAGGGCAACCTGAAGGTAAAACAAAAAGTCCGACGCAAGTCGGGCTTTTTGTCGTATAATCCCGCTCCTTGCCTGCCCGAAACTGGCGGCAGGTGCGTCAAGGGCCCTGGCCCATCCCAGGAAAACACAAGATTTTCGCGAAAGCGGATATCGGTGCACTCAAAGGTATCTACATGAGCATGACTGATCCCATCGCCGACCTGCTGGTACGCATTCGAAATGCGGCCGCGGTTGGCAAGCAGACGGTGAAAGCCCCGTCGTCCAAGGTCAAGGTGGCTATTGCCCAGGTCCTGAAGGACGAGGGTTACATCACCGACCTGCGCGTCAACAACATCGAAAACAACAAGGCCGAGATCGAAATCGTCCTGAAGTATTTCGAAGGCAAGCCGGTTATCGCGACCCTGAAGCGCTTCTCGCGTTCGGGCCTGCGCCAGTACCGCGGCAAGTCCGATCTGCCGAAGGTCATGAACGGCCTGGGTATTTCGATCATTTCCACCTCCAAGGGCATCATGACTGATGCGCAGGCGCGCCAGTTGGGCGTCGGCGGCGAAGTCCTGTGCTTCGTGGCCTAAGGGAAGGAGTCCACTATGTCCCGTGTAGCCAAGAAGCCGATCAACCTGCCCAAGGGCGTTGAACTGACCATCCAGCCGGAAGTTGTGAGCGTGAAGGGCCCGAAGGGCGCCCTGTCGCTGAACAAGACCGCTGGCGTTGAAATCACTCTCGACAACGGCGTTGCCACGCTGAACCCGAAGGACATCTCCTTCGACGCGCTGGCCGGCACCGTGCGTGCGATCCTGGCCAACATGGTGCAGGGCGTGTCCGAAGGCTTCGAGCGCAAGCTTGAGCTGGTCGGCGTGGGTTACCGCGCTGCCATGCAGGGCAAGGACCTGAACCTGTCGCTGGGCTTCTCCCATCCCGTCCTGTTCGTGGCGCCGGAAGGCATCACCCTGTCGACCCCGACGCAGACCGAAATCGTCGTGCAGGGCGTGGACAAGCAGGTTGTTGGTGAAGTTGCCGCCAAGATCCGTGGTTTCCGTCCGCCGGAGCCCTATAAGGGCAAGGGTGTGAAGTACGCCGGTGAAGTCATCATTCGCAAGGAAGCCAAGAAGGCCTAATTCTTAGGTTTTCAGCTTTCGAGGATAAAGAACATGAACAAGAACATCGCCCGTCTGCGTCGCGCCAAGTCGACCCGTTCGCACATCCGTACCCTGGGTGTTGCGCGCTTGTCGGTCCTGCGCACCGGTCAGCACCTGTACGCACAGATCTTCACCGCCGACGGTTCGCTGGTATTGGCTGCTGCCAACACCGCACAGGCCGACGTCAAGGAAGGCCTGAAGAGCGGCAAGAACATGGAAGCCGCCACCAAGGTTGGCAAGCTGATTGCAGAGCGCGCCAAGGCTGCTGGTATCGAGAAGGTCGCTTTCGACCGCTCGGGCTACCGCTACCACGGTCGCATCAAGGCTCTTGCTGATGCTGCCCGCGAAGGCGGCCTGCAGTTCTAAGCAATACAGGAAAGGGGCCTTTGGCCCCTTTCCGCCTGCCTGCCGGTACGGGTTTGTACCGGGCGCCCTTCGTTCTTCTGCAGCGTCTGGCGATTCATAGCTTCACTACACAACCATAAGCGGCTTCGAGCCGTACATAACCCAATCAATCAAGGAATCGAAATGGCAGAAGAACGTCAGCAGCGGGGTCGCGATCGCGACCGTAACCGCGAAGAGAAAGTCGACGACGGCATGATCGAAAAGCTGGTCGCGGTCAATCGCGTCAGCAAGACCGTCAAGGGCGGTCGCCAGTTCACCTTCACCGCACTGACCGTGGTCGGTGATGGCGAAGGCAAGGTTGGCTTCGGTTACGGCAAGGCACGCGAAGTGCCGGTCGCCATCCAGAAGTCGATGGAGCAGGCTCGCAAGAACCAGGTCAGCGTTGATCTGAACAACGGCACGTTGTGGCACACCATCAAGGATGGTCACGGCGCAGCTCGCGTGTTCATGCAGCCGGCTTCGGAAGGTACTGGCGTCATCGCCGGCGGTGCCATGCGCGCCGTGCTGGAAGCCGTTGGCGTGAAGAACGTGCTGGCCAAGGCTGTGGGTTCGCGTAACCCGATCAACCTGGTCCGTGCCACCCTGAAGGGTCTGGCAGGTGCACAGTCCCCGGCCCGTATTGCTGCCAAGCGCGGCAAGAAGGTGGAGGATCTGAACCATGGCTAATGAAGTCGCCAAGACTGTCAAGGTGCGCCTCGTGCGCGGCCTGCGTGGCACCCAGTCGCGTCACCGCCTGTCGGTGCGTGCCCTGGGCCTGAACAAGCTCAATGATGTGCGTGAACTGAAAGACAGCCCGCAGGTTCGCGGTCTGATCAACAAGGTTCAGTACCTCGTCCAGGTTGAGGAGTAATCGACCATGACTATGCGTCTCAATGAACTGAGCCCGGCACCGGGCGCTCGTACCGTGCGCACCCGCGTCGGTCGCGGCATCGGCTCCGGCCTGGGCAAGACCTGCGGCCGCGGCCACAAGGGTTCGTTCGCTCGTAAGGGCGGCGGCAAGATCAAGGCTGGCTTCGAAGGCGGCCAGACCCCGATGCAGCGTCGTCTGCCGAAGATCGGCTTCTTCTCGCACAAGGCCAAGGACACTGCAGAAGTGCTGTCCTACCACCTTGATCGTCTGGAAGCTGGTGAGATCGACCTGGCCGCACTGCGTGCAGCCAAGCTGATCCCGTCGACCGCGAAGAAGGCCAAGGTCGTCTTCAAGGGCGAGCTGAGCAAGGCATTCACCCTGAAGGGTATTGCTGCTACTGCCGGCGCCAAGGCCGCGATCGAAGCTGCCGGCGGCAGCGTACAGGAGTAACTGGAACATGGCGCAAGCTGGCATCGGTAACCTCGCGGCAGGGGCAGGCAAGTTCACTGAACTTCGCCAGCGCCTCCTGTTCGTACTTGGGGCATTGCTCGTCTATCGCATCGGCTGTTATGTGCCGGTGCCGGGCGTCAATCCCGAGGCCATGCTTGCGCTGATGCAGGCGCAGGGCGGCGGCATCGTGGACATGTTCAACATGTTCTCGGGCGGCGCCCTGCACCGTTTCAGTATCTTCGCGTTGAATGTGATGCCGTATATCTCGGCATCCATCGTGATGCAGCTGGCGGTCCACATCTTCCCGGCCTTGAAGGCCATGCAGAAGGAAGGTGAGTCGGGTCGTCGCAAGATCACCCAGTATTCGCGCATTGGCGCGGTGCTCCTGGCGGTAGTGCAGGGCGGCAGTATCGCGCTGGCACTGCAGAACCAGGTGTCGCCGGGCGGCGCACCGGTGGTGTATGCCCCGGGTATGGGCTTCGTGTTGACCGCGATCATCGCGCTCACCGCAGGCACCATCTTCCTGATGTGGGTAGGTGAGCAGGTGACTGAGCGTGGCATCGGCAACGGTGTATCGCTGATCATCTTCGCAGGCATCGTGGCTGGCTTGCCGGCTGCTGTGATCCACACCGTCGAAGCCTACCGTGACGGCAACATGAGCTTCATCTCGTTGCTGATCATCGTGCTGGTGGTGCTGGCCTTCACCTACTTCGTGGTGTTCGTGGAGCGCGGTCAGCGTCGTATCACGGTCAATTACGCCCGCCGTCAAGGTGGCCGTAATGCCTATATGAACCAGACCTCGTTCCTGCCGTTGAAGCTCAACATGGCAGGCGTGATCCCGGCGATCTTCGCATCCAGCATCCTTGCCTTCCCGGCAACGCTGGCGATGTGGTCCGGTCAGGCCAGCTCGGCCACGTGGCTGCAGAAGGTGGCAAACGCGCTGGGTCCGGGCGAGCCGCTGCACATGATCGTCTTCGCTGGCTTGATCACCGGTTTTGCGTTCTTCTACACCGCGCTGGTGTTCAACTCGCAGGAAACCGCTGACAACCTGAAGAAGTCGGGCGCGCTGATCCCGGGCATCCGTCCGGGCAAGGCTACCGCTGATTACATCGATGCCGTGCTGACCCGTCTGACGGCTGCTGGCTCGCTGTACCTGGTGATCGTCTGTCTGCTGCCGGAAATCATGCGTACCCAGCTCAACGCCTCGTTCTACTTCGGCGGCACCTCGCTGCTGATCGTGGTGGTGGTTGTGATGGATTTCATCGCACAGGTTCAGGCACATCTGATGTCGCACCAGTACGAGAGCCTGTTGAAGAAGGCCAACCTGAAGGGTGGCAACCGCGGCGGTTTTGCACGCGGCTGATTCACCGGTTATACTTTCCGCTTCATAGCGAGAAACCCGCTCCGGTTCCCGGGGCGGCTTTCCAAACAGAAGGGCGGCCCCTGCAGCGGTTTCGGGTGGGGGTGTGATGTGGTTGTTCCGCGCGGGAGTAGCGCGGGCGGCTGGGAGACCTCTCTCCTTGCCAGGCACATCCGGCGCCGGAGCATGGGCACACTCCCCACGCCGGGCTTGTGGAACTGTATGTTCCACGGGCTTCCAAGCAAACCGAAGCCTTGTTAGTATCGCTAGTTCACATTTTTGATCCATCCTGCCGGATTGGCGCGCCTTATGGTGCGTATTCGGCCATCACTCAGCTGGAGAACCGCGTCATGGCGCGTATTGCAGGCGTCAACCTGCCAGCCCAGAAGCATGTCTGGGTCGGGTTGCAAAGCATTTACGGCATCGGCCGTACCCGTTCGAAGAAGGTCTGCGAAGTCGCAGGCGTTGCTTCGACCACCAAGATCCGCGATTTGTCGGAGCCGGAAATCGAGCGTCTGCGTCTCGAAGTCGGCAAGTACATTGTCGAAGGCGATCTGCGCCGCGAAATCGGTATCGCAATCAAGCGTCTGATGGACCTGGGTTGCTACCGCGGCCTGCGTCATCGTCGCGGTCTGCCGCTGCGTGGCCAGCGTACCCGTACCAACGCCCGCACCCGTAAGGGTCCGCGCAAGGCGATCAGGAAGTAAGGGACCTAAGAAATGGCTAAGCCCGCTGCTGCAAAAACCAAGAAGAAGATCAAGCGCGTCATCACTGATGGCGTTGCCCACGTCCACGCTTCGTTCAACAACACCATCGTGACCATCACCGACCGTCAGGGCAATGCACTGTCCTGGGCGACCTCCGGTGGCGCTGGCTTCCGTGGTTCGCGTAAGTCGACTCCGTTTGCTGCTCAGGTTGCCGCCGAAAAGGCTGGCAAGGCTGCGCTGGATTACGGCTTGAAGTCGCTGGAAGTCCGCATCAAGGGTCCGGGTCCGGGCCGTGAGTCGGCCGTACGTTCGTTGAACAACGTCGGCTATAAGATCACCAACATCATCGACGTGACGCCAATCCCGCACAACGGGTGCCGTCCGCCGAAGAAGCGTCGCGTCTAAAGGAGCGATAAGAAATGGCTCGTTATATCGGTCCTACCTGTAAGCTCGCCCGCCGCGAAGGCGCCGACCTCTCTCTGAAGAGCCCGGCCCGCGCGTTGGATTCCAAGTGCAAGCTGGAGCAGAAGCCCGGCCAGCACGGCGCCACTGCCCGTAAGGGCAAGCTGTCCGACTACGCTACCCAGCTGCGCGAAAAGCAGAAGGTCAAGCGTATCTACGGTCTGCTGGAGCGTCAGTTCCGCAACTACTACAAGAAGGCCTCGACCAAGAAGGGCAACACCGGCGAGAACCTGCTGCAGTTGTTGGAAACCCGTCTGGACAACGTCGTCTACCGTATGGGCTTCGCAGTGACCCGTCCGGCTGCTCGTCAGCTGGTCTCGCACCGCGGCGTCACGGTCAATGGCAAGTCGGTCAACCTGGCTTCGTACCAGATCAAGGCCGGCGACGCGATTGCGCTGTCTGAAAAGGCTGCCAAGCAGCTGCGCGTCCAGGAAGCCCTGGTCGTTGCCGAACAGCACGACCTCAGCCCGTCGTGGGTCGAAGTCGATTCGAAGAAGTTCAGCGGCGTCTTCAAGGCTGTGCCGGATCGTGCGGACCTGCCTGCGGATATCAACGAAGCGCTGATCGTCGAGTTGTATTCGAAGTAATTCACAATGGAGAACCTCCGGGTTGCACCGGAGGTTCGCAGGAGAACCCGCAACATGACGGTTACCGCAAACCAGGTTCTGCGTCCTCGCGGTCCGCAGATCGAACGCCTTACCGAGACCCGCGCCAAGGTCGTGATCGAGCCTTTGGAGCGTGGTTACGGGCATACGCTGGGCAACGCCCTGCGTCGCGTGCTGCTGTCGTCCATCCCGGGCTTCGCCATTACCGAAGTCGAGATCGACGGCGTGTTGCACGAGTACACCACTCTGGAAGGCCTGCAGGAAGACGTGCTTGACGTCCTGCTGAACCTGAAAGACGTGGCGATCCGTATGCACACCGGCGACAGCGCCACCGTTTCCCTGTCCAAGCAGGGTCCGGGTGTTGTCACCGCTGCCGACATCAAGGTTGACCACAACGTCGAAGTGATCAACGGCGACCATGTGATCTGCAACCTGACCAAGGACACTGCGATCAACATGCGTCTGAAGGTCGAGCGTGGCTTCGGCTACCAGCCGGCTGCCGCACGTCGTCGTCCGGACGAAGAATCGCGTGCGATTGGTCGTCTGGTGCTGGACGCTTCGTTCTCGCCGGTCCGCCGCGTCGCTTATGCGGTGGAAGCCGCTCGCGTCGAACAGCGTACCGACCTGGACAAGCTGGTCATTGATATCGAAACCAACGGCACGATCGATGCCGAGGAAGCTGTCCGCACTGCGGCCGACATCCTCAGCGATCAGCTGTCGGTGTTCGGTGATTTCACCCACCGCGACCGCGGTGCGGCCAAGCCGGCCAACAACG
This sequence comes from Stenotrophomonas sp. STEN020, assembly GCF_056760195.1. Classification (NCBI taxonomy): domain Bacteria; kingdom Pseudomonadati; phylum Pseudomonadota; class Gammaproteobacteria; order Lysobacterales; family Lysobacteraceae; genus Stenotrophomonas; species Stenotrophomonas sp. STEN020. The sequence continues at coordinate 3,118 of NZ_JBRREI010000034.1, read as the reverse complement.
GTGTGGATCCGGTGCTGCTGCGCCCGATCGACGACCTGGAATTGACCGTGCGTTCGGCCAACTGCCTGAAGGCTGAGAGCATTTACTACATCGGCGATCTGATCCAGAAGACCGAAGTTGAACTGCTCAAGACCCCGAACCTCGGCAAGAAGTCGCTGACCGAGATCAAGGAAGTGCTGGCCCAGCGCGGTTTGTCGCTTGGCATGAAGCTGGAGAACTGGCCGCCGGCCGGTGTCGCCGCTCACGGCATGCTCGGCTGATAAGTAATACCTGTTCCCCCGCATGGGCGACCATGCGGGGGAATATTGTTTCAGCAGTACCCGCATTGACGGTTAAACAACGCCGCAATGCCGGTCGTCCAGGACGGGCGACCAGGACCATCCGCAGTCCACTTTCAACGCCAGGATGGCGACAACGATGTCCAACGTCTCACCATTAACCAAGGAATACACCCATGCGTCATATGAAGTCGGGCCGCAAGTTCAACCGTACCAGCGCCCACCGCGAAGCAATGTTCAAGAACATGGCTGCGTCGCTGTTCAAGCACCAGCTGATCAAGACCACCCTGCCGAAGGCCAAGGAACTGCGCCGCGTTGCCGAGCCGCTGATCACCCTGGCCAAGGTTGATTCGGTTGCCAACCGTCGTCTGGCGTTCGCCCGTCTGCGTGACAAGGAAGCCGTAGGCATCCTGTTCACCATCCTGGGCCCGCGCTACGCCAACCGTCCGGGCGGCTACCTGCGTCTGCTGAAGTGCGGTTTCCGCGCTGGCGACAACGCTCCGATGGCCTACGTTGAACTGGTTGACCGTCCGGTCGCCGTTGCGGAAGAAGTCGGCGAGTAATCGCACGCTTCCGTCCATCGACGGATGCAAGAGAAGCCCGGCCTACGCCGGGCTTTTTTGTTTATGTGGTTACAGCTGCCATCACTGCTGATCGCGCGCGGAGGGCCTGTTACTCTTGTTGCATTGTTCAACCCGGAAAGTTGCGATGAACCCTTTGCGTTGGAGTTTCCGCGCGCAGTGCCTGCTGGGCTTCCTGACCTGTGCTGGCCTGCTCGCATTTGCGATCTACATGCAGATCCAGATGGGGCTGGAGCCGTGCCCGCTGTGCATCTACCAGCGCATCGCATTCGCCGCCGTCGGCGTGCTGTTCCTGCTCGGTGCACTGCACGGGCCGACCAGTCGCGGTGGCCGTGCCGGCTATGGCGTGTTGACGTTCCTGGCAGCCATGGTGGGCATTGGCATCGCTGGGCGCCATGTGTACGTGCAGTTGTTGCCGAAGGACCTGGGCAGCAGCTGCGGCCCGCCGCTGAGCTTCCTCGCGGAAACCATGGGCCCGTTCGAAGTGTTCCGTACCGTGCTGACCGGCACCGGCGACTGCGGCAACATCGATTGGACCTTCCTCGGCCTGAGCATGCCGATGTGGAGCCTGGTGTGGTTTGTACTGCTCGCTGGTTGGGCGCTGTATGCCGGCCTGCGCACACGTAAAAAACGTTTGATCTGACTCTTTCACTTCTTCAACTGGTATCTGCATGAACGCTTCCTCCTCCCCGTCATCCGTCGCCACCGCCAGCAGCTGGGCGCCGGATAGCTGGCGTGGCAAGCCCGCGCTGCAGATGCCGACGTACCCCGATCCGCAGGCGCTGGAGGCCGCGTTGGGCGAGTTGCGGCAGTTGCCGCCACTGGTGACTTCGTGGGAGATCTTCGCGCTCAAGCAGCAGCTGGCCGAGGCGCAGGAAGGCAAGCGCTTCCTGCTGCAGGGCGGCGATTGCGCCGAGAACTTCGTCGACTGCGAATCGGGCACGATTTCCAACCGTCTCAAAGTATTGCTGCAGATGAGCCTGGTGATGGTGCACGGCCTGCGCATGCCGGTGATCCGGGTGGGCCGCTTTGCTGGCCAGTACGCCAAGCCGCGCTCGGCCGATACCGAAACCCGTGACGGGGTGACCTTGCCCAGCTATCGCGGCGACGTGATCAATGCACCGGCGTTCACCGAGGCGGCACGCGTGCCGGATCCGCAGCGGATGATCACCGCGCATTCGCGCTCGGCGCTGACGATGAACTTCGTGCGCGCGTTGATCGATGGCGGCTTCGCCGACCTGCACCACCCCGAGTACTGGAACCTGGCGTGGATGCGCTGCTCGCCGCTGGCCGAGGAGTACCAGAAGATGGTGGCCTCGATCGGCGACGCGGTGCGCTTCATGGAGACCTTGTCGGGCTCGCAGGTGCATAACCTCAACCGGGTCGACTTCTATACCTCGCACGAGGCCTTGCTGCTGCCGTACGAGCAGGCGCTGACCCGGCAGGTGCCGCGCCAGAACGGCTGGTTCAACCTGAGCACGCATTACCCGTGGATCGGCATGCGCACCGCGGCGCTGGATGGTGCACACGTGGAGTACCTGCGTGGTGTGCGTAACCCGATTGCGATCAAGGTAGGTCCGTCGGTGCAGCCGGATCAGCTGCTGCGTTTGATCGATGTGCTGAATCCTGAAGATGAGCCGGGCCGCCTGAGCTTCATCCATCGCATGGGCGCGGGCCAGATTGCCGACAAGCTGCCGCCGCTGCTGGATGCGATCAAGCGAGATGGCCGCCGGGTGCTGTGGGTCTGCGACGCCATGCACGGCAATACCGAGAGCACCAGCAACGGTTACAAGACCCGGCGGTTTGACAACATCCGCAGCGAGGTTGAGATGTCCTTCGACCTGCACGCAGCGGCCGGTACGCGCTTGGGTGGCGTGCACCTGGAGCTGACCGGCGAGGATGTCACTGAATGCACCGGCGGCGCGCGTGAGCTCACTGAGCGCGATCTGGAGCGTGCCTACCGCTCCAGCGTCGATCCGCGCCTGAATTACGAGCAATCGCTGGAAATCGCCATGGCCATCGTCCGCAAGCAAGGCTGAAAGCAGCACGGTAGTGCCGAGCCATGCTCGGCAGGGGCCTTACCGGCAAGGCTGAACCTGTAATGCCGAGCCATGCTCGGCAGGGGCCTTACCGGCAAGGCTGAACCTGTAGTGGGGGGGGGGGGGGGGGGGGGGGGGGGGGGGGGGGGGGGGGGGGGGGGGGGGGGGGGGGGCCGGGCGGGGGGGGGGGGGGGCGGGCGCGGCGGGGACGGGGGGGAGG
>NZ_JBRREI010000033.1:0-54872 GCF_056760195.1 Stenotrophomonas sp. STEN020 | reverse complement strand
GGGGGGTGCAACATCCAAACCCACAACTCGGCACCCCCCCCGCGCCCAGGCCGGGCGGCCTGGGGGGCGGGGAATGCCAAAAAATCCGGGCGCGGCGGTGGCCGCGCCCGGTGTTCAAGGCCCAAAGCCAGAGCGCCCCTGCGCCGCCTTCGGGCAGGCCGCGCAGGGGCGGCGCACAAGTAGCCTTGTGCGCGGGAAACCCTCGAAGCCCATAAGTGCGTCGGCGCACAACGCCGACGACATTCCGAATGCGCCCCGCCCCAATGGTCGGGGCTTGTGGGCCTACGCCCCGGCTTGCTGCCGCAGGTTGCACGAAAGCGTGCCGTCCTCGACGCTGGCGGTTCGTCACCTGTACGTCACGAAGGACGGTTCACCGACACGCCACCCGGCCTTGCAATGGAGCTTCCACGCCACGCCTCAAGCAAGAGGCCGCCTGCTACGTCAGGGGCGCTTTCACCTTGTCGCTGGGCGTTGTCCTTGCCCGTGCCAGGGCGCAAGCCGGTGAAGCCGTCGCGCGGGGAGCCGAGCCGGCCATGTTTCCTTTCGGAGCGGGTCGGCCCAAGGCGTCCTGTCTGTTTGTGAATCCTGGCGGTGGCCGGGCTTCTATGGCTGCAACCTTCCAGCGAAAACAATTTCCCCTGCGCTGTGCGCATTCCTCGCGGGACAAATTCTTTTCGCTTCCAGGCGCTCCACTGCGTTGCGCCCGCAAGCGGTGCAGCCAGCCCGTCCCCCGCCGGTCGGATCACAACAGGACGCGATGGGCGCGAACCCTGTTCAACCGAAAGGAGATTCATCATGGCAAACATCGGCACCTTCACCGCAGAGAAAGACGGCTTCACCGGCACGCTTCGCACCCTGACCCTCAACGTCAAGGTCAAGCTGGTTGCCAACGACAAAGGCGAGAACGAAAACGCCCCCGACTTCCGCCTTCAGGCGGCCGGCCACGACATCGGCGCGGGGTGGAAGAAGACCAGCGAAGCCGGGCGGCCCTACGTGTCAGTGTCCCTCGACGATCCTTCGTTCCCGGCGACGGTCTATGCCCGCCTGATCGAGAACGAGGACGGCACGCACGACCTGATCTGGTCGCGCAGCAAGCCCAAGGCGGCCTGACGGCCGCCCACCGCGCCCCGTCCCTTGCGGCGGGGCGCGATGCTGCTGATCGCAGCGCCGCACGCACAGGGTTTCGGCAGTTGTCTCATGCGCCGCATGTTCAGGGCCGGCATCGCATCGGTGATGGTCGAATGGCTCGAAGCCCGTGGCGACAAGCGCAAGATGGCGTGTCGGCGCTGAAAGCGCCGCCGGGCTTTCGGGCTGCGCCCCGTGCCGACTTCGCCGTCACGGCCATGCGGCTTCAATCCCTCACGCCTTCGCGCCTGCGGCGCTGCGCGCTCCGCTTGCGGCTATGTCTCGAACGCCGCGATCTGGCTTTCCGTCTCGGCCATCAGCACCGCCGTACTGCAATCGAGTGCGCGGGCGATTTTGAAGATGATCGCCAGCGTGGGCATGTGTTCGCCACGCTCGATCTTGCCCATGTGCGAACGCTCGATGCCGGCCAGGTGCGCCAGCGATTCTTGCGCAATCCCTCGCTCCATCCGTAGCGCACGCACCGCCGCGCCGAAGGCTTGCGCCAGGTCGGCATCGAAGGTGGTAACGCCGGCCGGTCGGCCTGGCTGAACGGATCGCTTCTGCATAGACAGAAGCGTCGAATCAAAGGACAATTAAAACCACGTTATCTTTAACTCATTGGCGAAAAAACGGTGTTCCGTGCTTTTACGGAAATCCGTATCTACGGATTCCAACAGAACCGGGGAATCGCATCCGTGTCTTTCCGGCTTCCTACAATTGCGCTTCTGCGCTTGCGTTCTTCCAAGGATGCGATGGCTTGCGCATCCGTGCTTGCGCACGAAAGCACGGAGACGGTTTGGCGGTTCCGTGCTTCGACGCACAAGCGCATCCGCGCATCCTCGGTTTCGTGGAGGTTCCGGCCATGACCCTGCCACTTGTCACCGCTGACGAACGTGCCCGGCTGCTCGCCCACGGAGCGGCGCTCGCCGCTGGCCAGCACCTCGACCCGCTGCCCGTAGTGCGGCTGTTCACCCCCGACGCGCATGTGACCTGGCTGCTGGTGTCGCTCGACCCTGCGGATGACGACACGGCCTACGGGCTGATCGACCTCGGTATCGGGATGCCCTCGCTGGGCACGGTCAAGCTCTCCGACCTAGCCGGCATCGTCGGCCCGCGCAAGCTGCCGGTGCGGCGGGATCGGTATTTCCAGGCGCTGCGCCCACTGTCGGAGTACCTCCGGCTGGCGCAGGAGAACGGCGCGATCACGGACTGATGAAGGCCAGCGCAGCCCGGCCAGCCGGGGCGCATTGTGACTATTTCGGTCTTACCCAAGACCTGTACGGTCTCAATCGGCATTGATGCACCGAAGCGGTGCCAGCATGATGCAAACAGTCATGATCTTTGGCGCGGCCTGCGGCACGGTATCCGGTGCCGCGCACCATTTCCGGGTTGCGCAGCCGTCGCATTCAGACGATTGCCGCAACACGCCGGAGCCAAACGGTCTTGACACCGACAGTTACAGCTTAACCTTTTTTGATGACGACCTGATGGCGTTTCGATAGCTCCCGCACGGCGGAATCCGTGGCGACGCACCCCAAGCACAGGGAGGTCTCGCCATGACTGATCGCAGCGCCGAACACTGGTATCCGACAGCGGCTTATCTCTACGTCCTGCACCTCGACGGCCCCGCACTGGCGTGGGAATACTTGCGCCGAAACCCCGGCTACCGCCGCGACTGGCGGCGCCGTCGCCGGCGGCCGGACGCGGCGCTGGCTTGGGGCCTGCGCCTGCTGGAAGATCCCGCTCTGGATGCGCGCGACGCGCATCCGGCCTGGTTCCCCGATCATGATGCCGTGGTGCAGCTTGTTCCCGATGCCGACCCGCCGCCCGAAGCCGCTGCCTTCGAGTTCTGGCGCGTGCCTGGCCGCAAGCAACTGATCCATGATGGCAAGCGCCTGGTGCTGGTGTCGCACTGGCCCGGCTGCTGCCTGCGGCTCGCGCTCGCGCCCGGCCTGGAAGACGGCATGGCCTACCTGTACGCCACCCGTGCCTGCGCCGCGCCTTGCGCGCGCTACCGCACGCTGGCGACCGAGCTGGATGCGCTGTCCGCCGCGACCGTGGCCGCGCCTGCGGCAGCGGCGCGCTCCCGGCCCACGCCGGCCGCGGTGCTGGAACTGCACACCTTGCAGGCGCTCGACGCGACCCTGGCGGGCGCGTCCTTGCGCGAAGTCGCCGAAGGACTGTTCGGCGCGGATGCCGTCGTGGCCGACTGGCACAAGGACAGCGCCTTGCGTGCCCGCGTGCGGCGGCTGGTCAGGCGTGGCGAGGCGCTGATGCGCGGCGGCTATCGCAGTCTGGCGCAGGTCTCGCCAGTTGCATCGTAGTAAGGGGGGACGTTTTGCAGTCCCTGCAATTCGTCCCTTAGCAAGAAGCCCATCTTTCTTGAAAGTGCCTCTATCCGGCCGCGTGGTGTGGCCGGGCTTGATGGAGGTACATCCCATGCGACCCGCTCCCTTGCGGCCTGCCGCCGCTGCTGTCCCTGCGCCCGCGCAGCCCCAACGCTACCTGACCAACGACGAGGCCGCCGACTACCTGCGCCTGTCGCCGCGCACGCTGGAGAAGCAGCGCGTGATCGGCGGTGGCCCGAAGTTCCGCAAGTTCGGCCGCCGCGTCATGTATGCGGTGAGCGACCTCGACGCCTGGGCCGATGCGCGCAGCTACGCGGCCACTTCCGACCCGGAATATGCCGAACGGCATGCGGGCGACTACCGTGACGGCCGCTGACCATCGGCGCGTGGGTGGCCTTCGCCATGTCCAGCCCGCCAGGGCAAGCCTTGCAGCAGCGCGAACAGCTCGACCTGTTCCGCGCGCTGCCGGGCGACATGGCGCCACGCGACAGCCAGGACTTGATGGCCTTTCCGTTCTTCTCGCTGGCGAAGTCGCGCCGCACGGCGCCGATCGACTTCCGGGCAGGCGGCATCACCATCCGCGTGGAGGGGACGCAGGAGCATGGCATAGCGACCATTTGGGATGCCGACATCCTGATCTGGGCGGCCTCGCAGATCGTGGAAGCCCGCGACGCGGGCATCCCGACCTCGCGGCTGATGCAGGTGCGCCCTTACGAAATCCTGCGCTTCATCGGGCGCGGTACGTCGCTGCGCGACTACCAGCGCCTCAAGGCCGCGCTCGACCGGCTGCAATCGACCACGGTGGCCACGTCCATCCGCGAAACCACGGGAAGGCGACTGCATCGCTTCTCGTGGATCAACGAGTGGAAGGAACTGGCCGATGCCAGCGGCACGCCGCTGGGCATCGAGCTGATCCTGCCGGACTGGTTCTACGCGGGCGTGGTGGACGCGGCCCTGGTGCTGACCATCGACCCGACGTACTTCCGGCTCACTGGTGGCATCGAGCGGTGGCTGTACCGCCTGGTGCGCAAGCACGGCGGACGGCAGGAACACGGCTGGCAATTCGATTTCCAGCACCTGTACCGCAAGTCGGGCAGCGTGGCGCGTTTCTACGACTTCGCCGCCGACCTGCGCGCGCTGGTGGCGCGGCAGTCGCTGCCCGGCTACGTCCTGGGCATCGAGCGGATGCCTGGCGAGAAAACCGAACTGCTGACCTTCCGGCCCGTGCTGCATACGGCACGGGGATAAGTGCGGGAAAACCTGTTAATTCACTCGTGCTATCAGGCAACAGTGGACTCGTGCTATCAGGCAACAAATCCTCGTGCTATCAGGCAACAAAATCGGCCGCAAACCCGCGCCGCTGCTGGGTTTTCTCGCCCCTTAACTTCCCTAACAGTAAATACATAACTTTTAGTAGAAGCGCGCCGTTTCGGTGGACAACCACCCAACGGCACGAAATGCAGGAGCGAAAGACCGGCTTTCCAGCAGGGAGGGCCGCGCCATGATCCTTGCTCTGCTCAACCAGAAAGGCGGCGTCGGCAAGACCACGCTCGCCACGCACATCGCCGGCGAGCTGGCGATGCGCGGCCAGCACGTCATCCTGCTCGATGCCGACCCGCAGGGTTCATCGCTGGATTGGACGCAGCGCAGAAGTCAGCAAGGCTTGCCGCGGCTGTTCAGCGCCGTCGGCCTCGCCCGCGAAACGCTGCATCAGGAAGCGCCAGAACTCGCCAGGCGGGCCGATCACGTTATCATCGACGGCCCGCCGCGCATCGCGGCCTTGGCGCGCTCCGCACTGCTGGCGGCCGAGCGCGTGCTGATCCCGGTGCAGCCCAGCCCCTACGACGTGTGGGCCAGCGCCGAGATGGTTTCGCTGATCCGCGAGGCACAGGTGTTCCGGCCTGCGCTGCGCGCGGCCTTCGTCATCAATCGGCGCGTCAGCACCACCATCATCGGGCGTGAGGCACGGCAATCGCTGGCCGAACAGCCGTTGCCCGCGCTGCGCTCGGAGGTGCATCAGCGCATCGTGTTCGCCGACAGCGTGGCCGCTGGCCGGCTCGCCCGCGAGACAGCGCCCGACAGCGCCGCCGCCCGCGAAATCACCGCCCTGGTGGATGAACTGCTGCGGTGGCCGACATGACGGCGAAGCCACCACCACGCGGCAAGCGTGTCGGCATCGGCGCACGTCCGCCCGCGAATCCGCACGCAGAAGCGTGGATTCGCCAGGGCGATGCCGATGCGCTGGGCAAAGGCGACCTCTACACCGCGCGCCTGACCCTGGACATCACGCCCGCCATGCGGGCGCGCATCAAGGTGTCGGCCTTCACGCAAGGCGTGACCGTGGCCGACCTGCTGCGCGGCCTGCTGGAGCGGGAGTTTCCCGATCACCACAGGGAGAACACACCATGACCGCATCCGCTTTGCCTGCCGCGAACGCGGCACCGGCTATGCCGCTGCCTGCGCTTTCGGCACTCGCCGGACAGGCCGGCAACGTGCCGCTGACGCGCGTTTCGCTGGCCTACATCGAGGCCCGTTTCAAACTCTACCTGCGCTTTGGAGAACCTGCGCGCACACTCCAGCTAGACCGCTGGCGGCGCTGCGCAGTGTTCCTGCCGGGCGCGATGCTCTGCCGCATCCGCTGGCAGGCCAACGATTACGGCACGATCCGATGGCAGCTCATGGTGATGCAAACGTGCACGCCGCTCGATGCCGTGCAGCGCATCCCAGGCGTGCAGCCAGGCGCGCGCCTGCTGCTGCACGCAGAAGGCGATGCCAATGTGCGCGCCGTGCTGGAACGCATCGACGCCATCGAAGCGCTGGGCATCGCCGCCATCGACGTGTCGCCCGCGTACTGGCGCACGCTGGGCAACCGTCTGGCGGCCCGCCTTGCGCTGCCCGAATACACCGCCGAGCGGCACGCCGCTTGGCTGGCCGGGAAGGTGCTGCCATGACGGCCCCGACCAACACGGGCGGCGCGTCGGCCGTTGCGCCGCGTCCTCGCTTGTACCCACGTTCACGTTTGCGCGCTCGCGTCGTCGTGGCGACACTGGCCGCCATCGGTCTCGCTGCGCTGGCCTGGGCGGCTTTCGTGCAACCACCGCCGCGCCTGATCTACAACCCGTCCGACAGCGTGGCGGTCGGCTGGTATCGCATAGAACCGTTCGCCCCGCGCACCGCCTCGCTGCCACGTCCGTTGTCCGTGGACAGCATCGTGCTGGTGCCACTGCCCGACAGGGCCGCCATGCTGGCTGCGCAGCGCGGCTACCTGCCGACGCGCGTGCCGCTGCTCAAACGTGTGGGCGCGGTCGCGCCGCAACACGTCTGCATCGTCGCCGGGCAGGTACGCATCGACGGCGTGCCTGCGGCCGCCGTGCTGCCTGCCGACCGGCTGGGCCGGCCGCTGCCATCCTTGCAGCTTTGCCGCCGCCTCGAACCGGGCGAGCTGTTCCTGTTGAGCGTGACCAACCCGGCATCGTTCGACAGCCGGTATTTCGGCCCGGTCAGCGCATCCGCCGTGATCGGCGTCGCGCATCCGGTCTGGCTGGAGACACGCCCATGATGGCCGCCAATTCGCTGCGCTCCGGCGTGCCATCGGGCATGTCGTTCTACTGTTCGTCGCCGTGTCGTCGCGCCTGCCGTGCCGGTGCATTCGCACCGCACGTCGCGCTGCCTTCGGCGAAGCCGTCCAACGTGCAGGCGTCTTGCCTCGAACGCGCCCGGCCTGCGGCCTTCATAGCGTCAGTTCGCGCGTTCGCCGGCGCGCTGGCTGCTCCCGCAGCAGCGCCGCCGGGCCGCCGGTGCCTGGAGCGACAGCGGAAGGCAAAGGCGGAAGGCAAGATTGAAGGGTGCGGCACCAGGGTGCGCGCAAAGCCAGTCTGCACGTGGGGGTGGCGCGGCACGCGCCTTATGGCGGCTTCGTGCCGCGACAGCAGCCAATGCCTTGCAGCCATTGGAGAATCCGCGTGCCTCGCCCGCCAGGGTGCGACGGGCTTGCCTGGAGCCACGCCATGAACCAGCGCGGAAACTCCCCCGGTGACGACCATTTCCGCATCCGGCCCGGCAAGCCCAAGCAGCGCGGCGACACCTTTGTTTCGCAGGTGCTGCGCCAGGCCGGCAAGGCGGCCAACGCGACCGGCGGCAAGCGGGGCAAGGCGCCCGGTTCACGCCTGGGACGCGGCCATGTGGCGGCCCGCTTCACCGGCCAGTCGCTGACGGCAAACTCACGCCGCGCCACGGTCAAGGTGCGGCTGGTGTATCTCCAGCAGGCCAGCGGCCGCTCCACCGTCCAGCACCTGCGCTACATCGAGCGCGAGGGCGTGGACAGGCAGGGCGGGCCGGGCCATGCCTACGGGCCGGCGACCGACGAGGCCGACACCGCCGCCTTCGAGGAACGCGGCCGGGGCGACCGCCATCAATTCCGCTTCATCGTCTCCCCCGAAGACGCGGAACAACTCGACGACCTGCGCACCTACACCCGGCACCTGATGCAACGGATGGAGGCCGACCTGGGCACGCGACTGGACTGGGTGGCGGTCGATCACTGGAACACCGACAACCCGCACACCCACGTCGTGCTGCGCGGCAAGGACGACACCGGCAAGGATCTGATCGTCTCGCAGGACTACATCACGCGCGGCATGCGCGAGCGGGCGATGGAACTGGCGACCGAGTGGCTGGGGCCGCGCACCGAGCTGGAGATACAGCGTACCCTGGCCCGCGAGGTGGAACAGGAGCGATGGACAAGCCTGGATCGCACCTTGCAGCGTGAAGCCGTCGATGGCCTGGTTCACACGGAACGGCTTGCCGAACCCAGGCTGCAACGCCGGCGCCTGCTGCTCGTCGGTCGCCTGCAACACTTGCAGCGCATGGGACTGGCGACGGAAACGGCGCCGGGCACCTGGGCCATTCATGCAGAAGCTGAATCCACCCTGCGGGCGATGGCCGAGCGCGGCGACATCATCCGCACCATGCAGCGGGCGATGGGCGGCAGGCAGCGCGAGCTGGCCGTGTTCCAGCCCGGCCAGGACGATGGCGAAAACGGCCACACCATCGTGGGCCGTGTCGCAGGCAAAGGGCTGGCCGACGAGTTGTACGACCGAGGCTATCTGGTCATCGACGGCGTGGACGGCAAGGCGCACTACGTGGCGCTGCCGCCGCGCACCGAGCTGGAGCAGTACCCGGCCGGCGCCATCGTGGAAGTGAAGGGTTCGACCGAGGTTCGCGCCGCCGACAAGAACATCGCCGCGCTGGCGAGTGATGGCCTGTACCGTGCCGACCATCACCTTGCCATCGAACAGGGCCGGGCCAAGCCCGGACGCGACCCGCAGGAGGTTGTCGCCGCCCACGTCCGCCGGCTGGAAGCCCTGCGCCGGGCCGGCATCGTGGAGCGCGTGGCCGAAGGGCTATGGAAGGTGCCAGACGATCTGGCCGAGCGTGGTCGCCAGTACGACGCGCAGCGCCTGGGTGGCGTGGCGGTGGAGCTGAAATCGCATCTGTCCATCGAGCGGCAGGCCCGCGTCATCGGCGCGACCTGGCTTGACCAGCAACTGATCGGCGGCGACCGTGGGCTGGGCGACCTGGGCTTTGGCGGCGAGGCCAAGCAGGCCATCCAGCAGCGCGCCGACTTCCTGGCCGAACAGGGGCTGGCCGAGCGGCGCGGGCAGCGCATCATCCTGGCGCGCAACCTGCTTGGCACGCTGCGCAACCGGGAACTGGCGCAGGCCGCCAAGGACATTGCCGCCGAAACCGGACTGGCGCATCGCCCGGCGGCGGATGGGCAGCGGGTCGCCGGTATCTACCGGCGCTCGGTCATGCTGGCGAGCGGGCGCTACGCGATGCTCGATGACGGCATGGGGTTCAGCCTGGTGCCGTGGCGACCCGTGATCGAGCCACGGTTGGGGCAGCAGATCGCGGCGACGGTGCGTGGCGGCGGGGTGTCGTGGGAGATCGGAAGGCAGCGAGGGCCGACAGTTGGATGATCAATGCTCAGCCGGTAATCCATTCGCCTGGCTCGGCCCGCGGACGCTGAGGTCGATCACGTTGACGGCAAGCGGTCAATTGATTTCGCAGACTGGTCGGTGTCCAGGCTGTCGAACGACGGCGCTCAGCCTCGCCATATCGGGATCATTAACGAGGCAAGAGCAGTTCCAGAAACAACTTCTTGTGAAGCTCGTGCATTTTTTCAGCGACAGGCCCGTTTCTTCAGCGCGCTCGCCCAGCAGCACGCATTTGGCCAGCCAATACACGACAGGGCAAAGCACGATCTCGAAATGTTCTGTCAGCGCGCTTTGACGCATCACTCCCCGGCGTACGCATTCGTCGACCAAGGCCTGCGAACTCGCGCGCATCTTCAACAGGATGTTGGCGTGCCATCGTTCGATGAGGCCGGGTACCCGCTTGCTCTCCGCGATCAGCAACTGGAAGGTCGGAACGGCAAGCGGACTGTCCAGGCGTGCATAGAGCTTGTCGATGTAGGCCTCTGCTATCTCCTGGATCGAGCCATTGGCCTCGGACAGAAACACGCTGAAAGAATCTTCCGTCGTAGGCAAGGCTGCCATCAACAGTTCTTCGAAGACCTGATCCTTGCTGCCGAAGTGCGCATAGACCCCTGACTTCGACATGCCTGCGCGTATGGCGATTCCCTCGACAGTGGTCTTGGTAAACCCATGTGCGAGGAACTCGATCAGTGCAGCATCCAGGATTTCCCGCTTTCGCTCGGCTCCTGGCAAATAACGGCGCCGCCGACCGCCTCGGTGAGACGAGCTACTCAAGATATCTCCCGGCCTAGGCCTGCTTCAACACGCTGCGAAATTGTTGCGGCAATTCTAACGCGGCTCGCCTGGCGCAGTCTCGCCATTCTGCTTTCAGAGCTGCAATCAAGGCAGCACGGAGCTTCACTTCAACGCCCACCCGTGCCGCACCCCTTGTCGTAGAGCGGCCCATGCGTACGCCCACGTGACCGATCGAGCCGCGGATAAGCGCTTCGCATTTGGGGAATTGATGCTATAGTCCAAAACGACGAACGGGTCGTTTCTTGCGTAATTCATTGATCGTCATAGGAAGAGGACGCGTTTTGATGGCGGATGAAGGTGAAGTCTCGATACAGATGGATGCGTTGGCCCGCGCTGTCCAGGCCGCTGCCAGCGCGTCCATCTCGCCGCAGTCTCTCCTGCTGGCGTGGACGGATTGGGCTTCGCATCTGGCCTCCTCGCCGGGCAAGCAGTCCGAGTTGATGTCACTGGCGGCCGAACAGGCGTCCGCGCTTGCCGGCTATCTGCGCGAATGCCTTCTGGCCGGCACGGGAGAAGCCCGCGATTGCATCGAGACACCGGTGCAGGATCGGCGCTTCGCTGCCCCGGAATGGCGCCATTGGCCGTTCAACCTGTTGCATCAGGTCTTTCTGCTCAACCAGCAGTGGTGGTCGCAGGCCACCCATGGCGTATCCGGCGTGGACAAGCACCACGAGAACGTGGTGGCCTTCGCGGCCAGGCAGTGGCTGGACATGCTCTCTCCCGGCAACCACCTGCTGACCAATCCAGAGGCGCTGGCACGTACCGTCGCCGAGGATGGCGCGAACCTGCAGCGCGGCCTGGCGCATCTGCTTGACGACATCGAGCGCTCGCTGGCCAAGCTGCCGCCCGCAGGAGCGGAGGCGTTCGTGGTCGGTCGCGATGTGGCCGCCACGCCGGGCAAGGTGGTGCTGCGCAACCAGTTGATGGAGCTGATCCAGTACGCGCCCTCGACCGAAACGGTGCACCCGGAGCCGGTGCTGGTGATCCCCGCCTGGATCATGAAGTACTACATCCTCGATCTTTCTCCGCACAACTCCCTGATCAAGTATCTGGTAGGCCAGGGCTATACGGTGTTCTGCATCTCCTGGAAGAACCCGGGCCAGGCCGAGCGCGATCTGGGCATGGACGAGTATCTGGAGCAGGGCTTCCATGCAGCGCTGCAGGCCGTCAACGCGATCGTTCCCAAGCGCAAGGTGCACGCCACCGGTTATTGCCTGGGCGGGACGCTGCTGGCGATTGCCGCTGCGGCGATGGCGCGCGATGGCGATGAGCGTCTGGCCTCGTTGAGCCTGTTCACGGCGCAGACCGACTTCAGCGAACCCGGCGAACTCGGGTTGTTCATCGACGAAAGCCAGGTGTCCATGCTGGAAGCGCAGATGGCCGAGGCCGGTTATCTGCGCGGCGACCAGATGGCCGGCGCCTTCCAGATGCTGCGCTCCTATGACCTGCTTTGGTCGAAGATGGTGCAGGAATACCTGCTCGGCGACCGCAGGCCGATGAACGACCTGATGGCCTGGAATGCCGATCTGACCCGGATGCCGGCGAAGATGCATTCGCAGTACCTGCGGCGGCTGTTCCTGGACGACGATCTCAGCGAGGGGCGCTACCCGGTCGGCGGCCGTCCGGTCTCGCTGGGCGACATCGGTCTGCCGACGTTCGCCGTCGGCACGCTCACCGACCACGTCGCGCCCTGGCGCTCGGTGTACAAGCTGCATTACCTCACGCCCACCGAGATCACCTTCGCGCTGACCAGCGGCGGGCACAACGCCGGCATCGTCAGCGAACCGGGCAGGCCCAGACGCAGCTACCGGATCGGTACGCGTGCGGCCGGCGCCAGCTACGTGCCCCCCGACCGTTGGCTGGAGCAGACGCCGGTACAGGACGGGTCGTGGTGGCCGGCCTGGATCGCGTGGCTGCAGGAACGCTCGGGAACGCCCGTCAAGCCGCCCGCGATCGGGGCGCCCTCCAAGGGCTACAAGCCGCAGTACGCGGCGCCGGGCCACTACGTGCTGGAGACATGACATGAACGATATGCCAGCCGTCGCCACAGGTGGCAAGCGCCGTCCGCCGCCGCTGCGGGCCCGGCCGATCCTGGCCAGCACCGCGCTGGCGCTGCTGGCCGGCTGCGCCAGCCTGGCGCCGGAGTATGAACCGCCCGTCGCGCCGGTACCGCAGAGCTATGCGTCCGCCGTGGGCGCATCGACGCCAGGGCGCGAGGATCTGCCGCCCTGGCGCGACTACTTCACCGATCCGCTGCTGCAGCGCCTGATCGAGACGGCGCTGGGCAACAACCGCGACCTGCGCGTCGCCGCGCTCCGGGCCGAGGAAGCCCGAGCCGCATTCCAGATCCAGCGCGCCGATCAATTCCCGGGCCTGGGCCTGGGCGTGCAGGGCGCGCGCGCGCGGGTGCCGGGCGATCTCAACTACTATGGGCAGTCCGTGGTCGGCAGCGAATACCGCGCCGAAGTCGGCCTGAGCAGTTGGGAACTGGACCTGTGGGGCCGCATACGCAACCTGAAGGATGCGGCACTGCAGCAGTGGCTGGCCACCGATGCCGGCCGTCAGGCGGTCGAACTGGCGCTGATCGTCCAGGTCGCCGATGGCTACCTGGGGCTGCGTGAACTGGACGAGCGCGTGGCGATCGCGCGCCGCACCGTGGATTCGCGCGCGGAGTCCTACCGCATCTTCCAGCGCCGCCAGGAAGTCGGCTCGACCTCCCGGATGGACCTGACCCAGGTGCAGACCCTGTTGACCCAGGCGCAGGCGCTGCTGGCCCAGCTCGAACGCGCGCGCGCCAGCCAGTACCACGCACTGGCCCAACTGGTCGGCGCCGATCCCGGCGCGCTCCCGGCCCGCGCGCCGTTCGACGAGGACACGGTGCTGGCAGCGCTGCAGCCAGGGCTGCCTTCGGACCTGTTGGTCCGCCGCCCCGATCTCATCGCCGCCGAGCATCAGCTGCGTGGCGCCCATGCCAACATCGGCGCCGCGCGCGCGGCGTTCTTCCCGCGCATCGCCCTGACCGGCAGTTGGGGCACGGCCAGCGCCGAGCTCGCTGGCCTGTTCGATTCCGGCAGCCGCGCGTGGACCTTTCTGCCGACGCTGTCGCTGCCGATCTTCGACGCCGGCCGTCGCCGCGCCAACCTGGAGCTCAGCGAAGTGCGCCGCGACATCGCGGTGGCCCAGTACGAGAAATCCATCCAGACCGCATTCCGCGAGGTCGCCGACGCGCTGGCGGCCCGCCACTGGCTGGCCGAGCAGTTGCAGGTGCAGACCGTCGCGCGCCAGGCCCTGGCCGAACGCTCCCGGCTGGCCCAACTGCGCTACGACAACGGCTCGGCCGCCTATCTCGAAGTCCTCGACGCGCAGCGCAACCTGCTGGACACCGAGCAGCAACTGGTGCAGGTGCGCCGTGCGCTGCTGTCCAGTCAGGTCGCGCTGTACGGCGCGCTCGGAGGCGGGCCTGGCCAGCGCTCCAGTGGCGCAGAAGCAGGCCTTTCCACCCATTCGCAACGGGCGTCGGACATACCATGAGCAAAGCATCGTCCCTTTTTTCCAAGAAACGCATCGTCCCCGCTGCGCTGGTCGTCGCCGTCGCGGTGCTGGCATGGTGGGGCTGGCAGCGCTGGTCCGACCACGGCCCGGGCGAGGGATTCGTCAGCGGCAACGGGCGCATCGAGGCCACCGAGATCAACGTGGCCACCAAGTTGCCCGGCCGGGTGGAGGAGATCCTGGTGCGCGAGGGCGACTTCGTGCAGGCCGGGCAGACGCTGGCGCGGATGCAGACCGACACCCTGCGCGCCCAGTACGACCAGGCCGAGGCCGGGCGGCAACAGGCCGAGCACGGCGTGGCCGCGGCCCAGGCGCAGATCGCGCTGCGGCAGAGCGAGGTGGCCACCGCGCAGGCGCTGGTCGTCCAGCGCGAGGCCGAGCTCGATGCTGCGCGCCGCCGGCTGGCGCGTTCGGAGACGCTTTCGGTGGAGGGCGCCTCCTCGGCCCAGGAACTGGACGACGACCGCGCGCGGGCACGCGCCAGCCAGGCGGCGGTCGCGGCGACCCGGGCCCAGGCTGCCGCTGCCCAGGCGGCCGTGCGCGCCGCCGAGGCGCAGCTGGTCGGGGCGCAGTCCACGGTCCGCGCGGCCGAGGCCGCGGTGGCGCGGATCCAGGCCGACATCGACGACAGCGCGCTCAAATCGCCGCGCGCCGGCCGGGTGCAGGTGCGCGTGGCGCAGCCGGGCGAAGTGCTCGGCGCCGGCGGGCGCGTGCTCAACCTGCTCGACCTGTCCGACGTCTACATGACCTTCTTCGTGCCCGAGACCAGCGCCGGTCGCATCGCCATCGGCAGCGAGGTGCGGATCGTGCTCGACGCCGCGCCGCAGTACGTGATCCCGGCCACGATCTCCTTCGTCGCCAGCCAGGCCCAGTTCACGCCCAAGACGGTGGAGACCGCCAACGAGCGCCAGAAGCTGATGTTCCGCGTGCGTGCGCAGATTTCCGAGGATCTTCTGCGTCGGCATCTGGAGCAGGTCAAGACCGGAGTGCCCGGGGTGGCCTGGATCCGGCTCGACAGCGACCAGGCCTGGCCCGCCGATCTGGTTGCCAATGTGCCGGCGGAGTGAGCGGACATGACCAAGCCGATCGCGCCCACCGTCGTGCAACTGCAGGGCGTGCGCCTGGACTACGGCAAGGTGTCCGCGCTGGATGGCGTCGATCTGGACATTCCCGCCGGCCGCATGGTCGGCCTGATCGGCCCGGACGGGGTCGGCAAGTCCAGCCTGCTGGCGCTGGTGTCCGGCGCCCGCCGGATCCAGGCCGGCCGCGTCGAGGTGCTGGGCGGCGACATGGCCCGGCGCGGCCACCGCAACGCGGTCTGCCCGCGCATCGCCTACATGCCGCAGGGTCTGGGCCGCAACCTGTATCCGACGCTGTCGGTCGAGGAAAACCTGCAGTTCTTCGCCCGCCTGTTCGGCCACGGCGCGGCCGAGCGCCGCCGCCGCATCGACGAGCTGACCCAGGCCACGGGCCTGTATCCGTTCCTTTCGCGCCCTGCCGGCAAGCTCTCGGGCGGCATGAAGCAGAAGCTCGGGCTGTGCTGCGCGCTGATCCACGACCCCGACCTGCTGCTGCTCGACGAGCCGACCACTGGCGTCGACCCGTTGGCACGGGCGCAGTTCTGGGACCTGATCGCGCGGATCAGGCGGCAGAGCCCGGAGATGAGCGTGGTCGTGGCCACCGCCTACATGGACGAGGCGCAGCGCTTCGACTGGCTGGTGGCGATGGACGACGGCAAGGTGCTGGCTACCGGCACGCCGGCTGAACTGCTGGCGCGGACCGGCTCGGCTTCGCTGGAAGAGGCCTTCATCGCCCTGTTGCCGGAAGAAAAGACCCGCGACCACCAACCGGTCGTGATCCCGCCATTGAGCGGCGATGACGGCGACATCGCCATCGAGGCCCAGGACCTGACCATGCGCTTCGGCGACTTCGTGGCGGTCGATCATGTGTCCTTCCGCATCCGCCGCGGCGAGATCTTCGGCTTCCTCGGCTCCAACGGCTGCGGCAAGTCGACCACGATGAAGATGCTGACCGGCCTGCTGCCGGCCAGCGAGGGCCGCGCCTGGCTGTTCGGCAACGAGGTCGACCCGCACGACATCGACACCCGCCGCCGGGTGGGCTACATGTCGCAGGCGTTCTCGCTGTACTCCGAACTGACCGTGCAGCAGAACCTGGTGCTGCACGCACGCCTGTTCAAGGTGCCCGAGGACGGCATCCCGGCGCGGGTGCAGGAGATGGTCGAACGCTTCGGCCTGGAGGCGGTCGTGCACAGCCTGCCCGCCAGCCTGCCGATGGGCGTGCGCCAGCGCCTGTCGCTGGCGGTGGCGATGGTGCACAAGCCGGAGCTGCTGATCCTCGACGAGCCGACCTCGGGCGTGGACCCGGTCGCGCGCGATGCGTTCTGGCGCCTGCTGGTGGAGCTGTCGCGCCGCGACCGGGTGACGATCTTCATCTCCACCCACTTCATGAACGAGGCCGAGCGCTGCGACCGCATGTCGATGATGCATGCGGGCAAGGTGCTCGACAGCGATGCCCCGGCCGCGCTGGTGGCCAAGCGCGGTGCGCAGACCCTGGAAGAGGCCTTCATCGGTTATCTGGTCGAGGCCGGCGGCGGCACGTCCGGGCAGACCGGCGACGACCCGGCGCCCGCGCAGCCCCGCGCCGATGGCCATCGCGACGCCCGTCGCAAGCCTTTCAGCCTGCAGCGCATGATCAGCTACGTCTGGCGCGAAGCGCTGGAGCTGCAGCGCGATCCGGTGCGCGCCACGCTGGCGCTGGCGGGCTCGTTGATCCTGATGTTCGTGATCGGCTACGGCATCAACATGGATGTGGAGAACCTGCGCTACGCCGTGCTCGACCGCGACCAGACCAGCCTCAGCCGCAGCTATGCGATGAGCCTGGAAGGCTCGCGCTATTTCATCGAACGGGCGCCGCTGGCCGACTACGAGGAGCTGGACCGGCGCATGCGCAGCGGCGAGCTGGCGCTGGCCATCGAGATCCCGCCGGGCTTCGCGCGCGACGTGCTGCGCGGCAACAGCGTCCAGGTCGGCGCCTGGTTCGACGGCGCCATGCCCACCCGCGCTGAGACCATCCAGGGTTACCTGCAGGGCATCCACCAGCACTGGCTGACCGAGCAGGCGCGCGAGCGCCTGGGCGTGGCGCCGGCCGGCCTCATCGACATCCAGACGCGCTTTCGCTACAACCCCGACGTGCGCAGCCTGCCGGCCATGGTGCCGGCCGTCATGCCCCTGCTGCTGCTGCTTTTGCCCGCCATGCTGACGGCGCTGGCCGTGGTGCGCGAGAAGGAAAGCGGCTCCATCACCAACCTCTACGTCACGCCGGTCACGCGCACCGAATTCCTGCTGGGCAAGCAACTGCCCTATGTGGTGCTGGCCATGCTGAACTTCCTGCTGATGTGCCTGATGGCCGTCACCCTGTTCGGCGTGCCCGTGACGGGCAGCTTTGCCACGCTGGCCCTGGCGGCGCTGATCTTCAGCGGCGCCTCCACGGGCTTCGGCCTGCTGGCCTCCACGCTGACGCGCAGCCAGATCGCCTCGATGTTCCTGGTGCTGATCGGCACGCTGATCCCCACCACGCAGTTCGCAGGCCTGGTCGACCCCGTGTCCTCGCTGGAGGGCGTGGGCCGCGCCATCGGCGAGGTCTATCCGGCCAGCCACATGATCGCCATCAGCCGCGGCGTGTTCAGCAAGGCGCTGGGCTTTCGGGAGCTGGCCGGCTCGTTCGGGCCGCTGCTGCTGTCCGTGCCGGCGATCCTGGGCCTGGCCATTGCGCTGACCAGAAAGCAGGAGAACTGACATGCGCACCCGCCTTTTCTCCAACATCTACCGGCTGGGCGTCAAGGAGCTGTGGAGCCTGTGGCGCGACCCCGTGCTGCTGGTGCTCATCGCCTATGTGTTCACGGTCTCCATCTACACGGCGGCCACGGCCATGCCCGAGAGCCTGCACAACGCGCCCATCGCCATCGTGGACGAGGACGGCTCGCCGCTGTCGCAGCGCATCGCGGGCGCCTTCTATCCCCCGCAGTTCTCGCCGCCGGCGATGATCTCGCTGGGCGAGGTCGACCCGGGCATGGACTCCGGCGCCTACACCTTCGTGCTCGACATCCCGCCCAATTTCCAGCGCGACGTGCTGGCCGGCCGGCAACCCGCGCTGCAGCTCAACATCGACGCCACCCGCATGAGCCAGGCCTTCACCGGCAACAGCTACGTGCAGCAGATCATCAACCTGGAGGTCAACGAGTTCGTGCGGCGCCAGCGCGGCAGCACCGCGATGCCGGTCGAACTGGCGCTGCGCGCGCGCTTCAATCCGTCGCTGGACAAGACCTGGTTCGGCGGGCTGATGCGGATCATCAACAACGTCACCATGCTCTCGATCATCCTCACCGGCGCGGCGCTGATCCGCGAGCGCGAGCACGGCACCATCGAACACCTGCTGGTGATGCCGGTCACCCCGGCCGAGATCATGCTGTCCAAGGTCTGGTCGATGGGGCTGGTGGTGCTGGTGACCGCCTTCGTCTCGCTCAACCTGGTAGTGCGGGGTCTGCTGGGCGTGCCGATCGAAGGTTCGCTGGCGCTGTTCGTGGTCGGCGCGGCGCTGTGCCTGTTCGCCACAACGTCGCTGGGGATCTTCCTTGCCACGCTGGCGCGCAACATGCCACAGTTCGGCATGCTGCTGGTGCTCGTGCTGCTGCCGCTGCAGCTGCTGTCGGGCGCCATGACGCCGCGCGAAAGCATGCCGCAGCTGGTGCAGACCATCATGCTGGCCGCGCCGACCACCCACTTTGTCGAGCTGTCGCAGGCCATCCTCTACCGCGGCGCCGGCATCGGCGTGGTCTGGAAGCCCTTCCTGGCCCTGGCGCTGATCGGCTCGGCCCTGTTCGCGCTCGCGCTCACCCGTTTCCGCAGGACCATCAGCCAGATGGCCTGAATCCGTCCCTGACTCGGGACTTCCACTCAGTGAGGTACTACCCATGACCACCGAAACGCTTCCCCTGAACCTCCTCAAGGCCAACGCCGAACTGCAGTTGCGCCTGACTCGCTTGCTGCAGGAAAGCAGCCACCAATGGCTGGATTCGGTGAAGGAGGCCAGTTCGCAGGGTATCGCGGAAACCTCGGCCGAGATCGAAGGCGTGCTGCGTTCGGCCAACTGGCAGGCACTGGCGTCGTTGCCGCCTGAAGCCTTCTGGCGTCAGTTCCAGGGCTGCGTTGCGCACGTGCAGACGTTCCAACAGGTCGCGATCAAGAACCAGGCGGCCTTCACGTCGGGACTGCACCAGGCCATCGAGAGCTGGCACAAGGCCGTGAGCAGCGCGCTCGGCAGCGACAATTCCGCGTCGCCCTTCGCCGACGTCTTCAAGCAGTGGAATGCCTTGTGGTCGCAGACGACCGAGGCCACCCAGCGCAAGGCGCCCAAGGGAGACTGATCGGAATGGGCAGCACAACACATACTGCGCTGGTCACTGGCGGCATGGGAGGGCTGGGCGAGGCCATCGCCCGCCATCTGCACGATGCCGGACATACGGTGCTGGTCACCCACGCCCGCAGCGACGAAGCCGCCAACCTGTGGCTGCGCAAACAGGCCGATGCCGGTTACACCTTCCAGTGCTACGCCGTGGATGTGGCCGACTGGGCTTCGACCCAGGCCATGGCCGAGCGCATCGCCGCCGACGGGCATGTGGTGGACATCCTGGTCAACAACGCCGGCATCACCCGTGACGCGACCTTCCGCAAGCTGAGCAAGGAGAACTGGGACGCGGTGCTCCGGGTCAACCTGGACTCGATGTACAACGTCACCCGGCTGTTCATCGACGGCATGCTCGAACGCGGCTGGGGCCGCATCGTCAACATCTCCTCGATCAACGGCTCCAAGGGCCAGTTCGGCCAGACCAACTACTCGGCGGCCAAGGCCGGCATCCACGGCTTCACCAAGGCGCTGGCGCAGGAGGTGGCGCGCAAGGGCATCACCGTCAACACCATCTCGCCAGGCTACCTGGCCACGCAGATGGTGATGGCCATGCCCGAGGACGTGCGCAACCAGATCATCGCTGGCATCCCGGTCGGTCGCCTGGGTGAACCGGACGAGATCGCCGCGCTGATCGCCTTCGTCGCCAGCGATGCCGCCGGCTTCCTCACCGGCAGCAACCTGTCCATCAACGGCGGCCAGCACATGTACTGACGCCGCGCCCGCCGCGGCGCCGGTCGCGCCGGCGGTCAGGCGCCCTCCCGCAAAGAAAAGGACATGAGATGAGCAACGACATTGCAATCCTGGCGGCCACCCGCACCGCCATCGGCAGTTTCCAGGGCACGCTGTCCGGCCTGCCGGCACACGCCCTGGGCGCGGCGCTGATCCGCGGCATCGTCGAGAAGACCGGCATCGCGCCCGCGGAGATCGACGAGGTCGTCCTGGGCCAGATCCTCACCGCCGGCAGCGGCCAGAACCCGGCGCGCCAGGCCGCGATCGCGGCGGGCCTGCCGCACACGGTGCCGGCGCTGAGCCTCAACAAGGTCTGCGGCTCGGGCCTGAAGGCCGTGCACCTGGCCGCGCAGGCGATCGCCCTGGGCGACGCCGACCTGGTCCTGGCCGGCGGCCAGGAGAGCATGAGCCTGGCGCCCTACGTGCTGCCCAAGGCGCGCACCGGCCTGCGCCTGGGCCATGCGCAACTGGAGGACAGCCTGATCCGCGACGGCCTGTGGGACGCCTTCAATGACTACCACATGGGCATCACCGCCGAGAACCTGGCCGAGCGCTACGGCATCACCCGCGCGCAGCAGGACGCCTTCGCCGCCGACTCGCAGCGCAAGGCCGCCGAGGCCATCGCCGCCGGCCGCTTCGGCGACGAGATCACCCCGATTTCGATCCCGCAGCGCAAGGGCGATCCGGTGCTGTTCGACACCGACGAGCAGCCGCGCGCCGGCACCACCGCCGAGGCGCTGGCCAAGCTGCGCCCTGCGTTCAAGAAGGACGGCACGGTCACCGCCGGCAACGCTTCCACGATCAACGACGGCGCCGCGGTGCTGCTGCTGGCCAGTGCGCAGAAGGCCGAGGCACTGGGCCTGCCGGTGCTGGCATGGATCCGCGGCTATGCCAGCGCCGGCGTGGACCCGGCGGTCATGGGCATCGGCCCGGTGCCGGCCACGCAGAAGACGCTGAACAAGGCGGGCTGGCGCATCGGCGATCTCGACCTGATCGAGGCCAACGAGGCCTTCGCCGCGCAGGCGCTGGCGGTGAACCAGGAACTGGGCTGGGACACGGCCAGGGTCAACGTCAACGGTGGCGCGATCGCGCTGGGGCACCCGATCGGCGCGTCCGGTGCGCGCATCCTGGTCACCCTGGTCCACGAACTGATCCGCCGCGATGCCCGCAAGGGCCTGGCCACGCTGTGCATCGGCGGTGGCCAGGGCGTGGCCATCGTCATAGAATGTTGATCCCGACACAGGCCCCGACGACATGAGCGACGATCGCGCCCCCCACAAGACGACCGGGAACATCCCCGCAGACTGGCCGACCGACCCGCTGCGGCTGGGTGCCGCCGCGGCCGAATACACCATCGACGCCTGGCAGCGCGGCCTGCTGTATGCCGACGTACTCCGCCAGCGCGGCAACCAGTACCAGGCGCACCTGCGCGAGCGCGTGCCCAACGTGCTCGCCTTCGAGGCCGAACTGGTGCTCTCCGGCCTGGACCTGCCGCGCCCGGTCAACTACTGGCTGGCGCGCATCGTGCCCGGCGCCGGAACCCCGGTCGACCCGGCCAAGCGCCCCTTCGTCGTGGTCGACCCGCGCGCCGGCCACGGCCCGGGCATCGCTGGCTTCAAGCCCGACAGCGAGATCGGTGCGGCGATGAAGGCCGGTCATCCGTGCTACTTCGTCGGCTTCCTGCCCGACCCGGTGCCGGGGCAGACGGTCGAGGACGTGATGCGCGCCGAGGCCGCGTTCGTGCGCAAGGTCGGCGAACTGCATCCGGGCAACGGCAAGCCCGTGGTGATCGGCAACTGCCAGGCCGGCTGGCAGGTGCTGATGACCGCGGCGGTCTGGCCGGAGCTGTTCGGGCCGATCATCGTGGCCGGCGCGCCGGTCTCGTACTGGGCCGGCGACAACCCGATGCGCTACGGCGGCGGCCTGACCGGCGGCAGCTGGTTGACCGCACTGACCAGCGACATCGGCGCCGGGCGCTTCGACGGCGCCTGGCTGGTGCAGAACTTCGAGCACCTGGACCCGGCCAACACCCTGTGGAAGAAGCAGTACCACCTGTACGCCAACATCGACACCGAGGCCGACCGCTACCTGCGCTTCGAGAAGTACTGGGGCGGCTACGTCTTCCTCAACGACGTGGAGATGCAGTACATCGTCGACAACCTGTTCATCGGCAACAAGCTGGCCACCGCCGAGCTGCTGACCTCCGACGGCGTGCGCGTGGACCTGCGCAACATACGCTCGCCGATCGTGGTGTTCTGCTCCTACGGCGACAACATCACCCCGCCCGGCCAGGCGCTGGGCTGGATCACCGACCTGTACCGCGACAAGGACGACCTGGTCGCCCACGACCAGACCATCGTCTACGCCACCCACGACAGCATCGGCCATCTGGGGATCTTCGTCTCGGCCAGCGTCGGTCGCAAGGAACACCGCAAGTTCGCCGCCCACATCGACATCATCGACCTGCTGCCGTCCGGGATTTACCGCGCCGAGGTCGAGGACCGTCCCGACGGCGTGCCGGCGGGCGAGCTCGGCGACGCCGAGTACCTCATGCGCATCCGCGGCAGCAGCCTGGAGGAGATCCGCCAGATCGTGCGGCCCGATCCCGCGTCCGACCGCCGCTTCGCGGCCGCCGCGCGCCTGTCGGAGATCAACCTGGCGCTGTACCGCAACACGCTGCAACCCTGGATCCGGGCGATCTCCACGCCCTGGTCGGCGCGCTGGCTGCAGGCGCTGCATCCGCTGCGGGTCGGCTTCGAGTGGTGGTCGGATCAGCATCCACTGGCCGTGCCGGTCGCCGCCGCCGCCGAACAGATCCGCAAGGAGCGTGCGCCGGCCGCCGCGGGCAACCCCTTCCTGCTGGCGCAGGAGCGCCTGTCCGAGACGATCGTGCAGGCGCTGGATCAGTTCCGGGACCAGCGCGACGCCTTGCAGGGACGCCTGTTCGAACTGATCTTCGGCTCGCTCCTGCTGCAGTCGCTGGCAGGGCAGACCCTGTACCAACCGCAGCCGCCCAGGACGCATCCGGGCGATTCGCCCGAGCACCGCGCCTTCCTGGCCGGCGAGCTGGCGCGGCTGGAGGCCGACCTGGACCGGGGCGGGCTGGCCGAGGCGGTGATCCGCGGCCTGTTCTTCGTGCTCAAGACCCGCGGCGAGGCCGACTGCCGCCATTTCCGCCATTTCCGCCATGCCTGGGAGCTGCTGCAGCCGCGCCTGGACCGCCCGGATCTGGGCGTGCCGGACCTGGCGCGGTTCCGCGAACTGGTGCGCCGACAGGGCCTGCTGGTCTGGCGCGACGGCGAGGCCGCACTGGCGGCGATCCCGCGGCTGCTGGCCGACACGCCACCCGACATCATCCACCGCGCCAGCGACATCATCGCCGGACTGGTCGAAGTGGCCGGCAGTCTGTCTGCCCAGGAGCAGGCCAGCCTGCGACGCGTGCTCGACCTGTTCGCACGCGCCGCGCAAGCGGCGACCGCTGCGGCCGCGCCGGCGGCCTCCGTGCCATTGACGCCTGCCCATGCGCCCAGCGTGCCTGCGAAGGTCGGCAAGGCCGCCACCGCCAAAGCGGCTTCCGCGGCAAAGCACACGCCGCGTCCCGGGACTGCGCAGACGCGAAAGCGCGGCACCACGGCAGGCGCTGCAGTCCCATCGGGGACTGCTGGCGAGCCCGCCACCCGTCCCGGCCCCTCCGGTTCGCCTGGGCGTCCCGGCAAGAAGGCCACCGGCAAGAAAGGAAACCGCCCATGACCGCGACAACCGGCCAGGCCGCCGGCAACGAAGGCCTGCTGCACCTGCTCGCCCACGTCGCGGGCAAGTCGGCGATCCGGGTCGCAGTGGTGCATCCCTGCGATGCCTTGAGCCTGTCGGCGACCCTGGAGGCGAGGGCGGAGGGATTGATCGAGCCCATCCTGGTCGCCCCGCGCCCGAAACTGGAAGCGGTCGCCGGGCAGGCCGGCCTGGAGCTGGCCGGCCTGGCCATCGAGGACGTGCCGCACAGCCACGCCGCCGCCGCGCGCGCGGTCGAACTGGCCCGCGAGGGACAGGTCGAGGCCCTGATGAAAGGCAGCCTGCATACCGACGAACTGATGTCGGCAGTGGTGTCCTCCACCACCGGGCTGCGTACCAAGCGCCGGGTCAGCCATTGTTTCGTATTGCAGACGCCGCAGTATCCGCGCCCCTTCATCGTCACCGATGCGGCCATCAACCTGGCCCCGGACCTGCTGCAGAAAGCCGACATCGTCCGCAATGCCATCGAACTGGCGCAGGTCATCGGCGTGGCCGAGCCCAAGGTCGCCATCCTGGCGGCGGTCGAGACCGTCAACCCGGCGATGCCGGCCACGCTGGACGCCGCCGCGCTGTGCAAGATGGCCGACCGGGGCCAGATCACCGGCGGCGTGCTCGACGGGCCGCTGGCTTTCGACAACGCGGTGTCGATCGCCGCCGCGCGTACCAAGGGCATCGCCTCGCCGGTGGCCGGGCAGGCCGACGTGCTGGTGGTGCCCGACCTGGAGAGCGGCAACATGCTCGCCAAGCAACTCATCTACCTGGGCAACGCGGAGAGCGCCGGCGTCGTGCTCGGTGCCAAAGTGCCGATCATCCTGACCAGCCGTGCCGACAGCCGCGAAACGCGCCTGGCCTCCTGCGCGATCGCCCTGCTGCTGGCGCACCGCTACCGGCAGATCCCGCCCTGAACAACGGCCCCCGATGCCGACGACGGTTCCATCAAACGAAGGAGATGACATGAAATACACATTCCAGGGTGACGTGGTGCTGGTCAGCGGCGCCGGCTCGGGCATCGGCGAGGCCACCGCCAGGCTGCTGGCCGCCAACGGCCTGCGTGTGGTGGTCTCGGACATCGACGCCGGCACCGCCGGGCGCGTGGCCGGGGCCATCGTCGCCGACGGCGGCACCGCCGTGGCCCACGCCGGCGACGTCTCGCGCCCAGAGGACGCCGAATCGGCGGTGGCGCTGGCCGTGCGCGAATTCGGCGCGCTGCAGCTGGCGTTCAACAATGCCGGCATCGGTGCCCCGTTCAAGCCGGCCGGTGAACTCACCACCGAGGAATGGCGCCGGGTCATCGACATCAACCTCAGCGGCGTGCAGTACGGCCTGCGCTACCAGATCCCGGCGATCCTGGCCGCCGGCGGCGGCGCCATCGTCAACATGTCCTCGATCCTCGGCCTGGTCGGCGACGCCGGCGCCCCGGCCTACGTGGCCGCCAAGCACGGCGTGACCGGCCTGACCCGCTCGGCCGCGCTGGCCTATGCCAGCCAGGGCGTGCGCATCAACTCGATCCACCCCGGCTACGTGGAGACGGCGATCCTGGCCAACCTGGACGGCGCCACGCGCCAGGCGCTGGTGGCCAAGCACGCGATCGGCCGGCTCGGCCGCGCCGAGGAGATCGCCCATGCCGTCGCCTTCCTGCTGTCCGACGGCGCCAGCTTCCTGGCCGGCAGCGCGCTGGTCGCCGACGGCGGCTACACCGCCGCTTGAACGCAGGCCGCATGTCCATGTCCGAACCCACCCGAGACGTCCTGCTGGTGCTCAACTGCGGCTCGTCGAGCATCAAGTTCGCCGTGTTCGATGCCGGCGCCGTGCCGCTGCCGCGCAGGCCGCTGTGGAACGGCAAGGTGCAGGGCATCGGCGGGCCGGCGCCGGATTTCGGCGAGACCGACGTGGCGCCGTTCCCGATCGAACTGGGCCCGGACCACCCCTACCGCGACGCGCTGGCGCTGATCCGGCAGCGCGTCCTGGCCCGGCTCGACGGGCGCGGCGTGGCCGCGATCGCGCACCGCGTGGTCCACGGCGGTAGCAAGTACTTCGACCCGGTGCGCGTCGATGCCCAGGTGCTGGCCGATCTCAAGGGCTACATCCCGCTGGCGCCGCTGCACCAGCCGTTCGCGCTGGAGGCCATCGAGATCCTGCTGCGCGAGCGCCCGGACATCGCCCAGGTCGCCTGCTTCGACACCGGCTTCCACCACACCCTGCCAGTGGTCGAGCAGATGCTGCCGCTGCCCTGGGATGCGTGGCAGCGCGGACTGCGGCGCTATGGCTTCCACGGCCTGTCCTACGCCTACATGGCCGCGGTCCTGGGCGAGCGCCACGGTGCCGTCGCGCATGGACGCACCATCGTTGCTCACCTGGGCAGCGGCGCGAGCCTGTGCGCGATGCAGGATCTGCGGAGCGTGGCCACCACCATGGGCTTCTCGGCGCTGGACGGGTTGATGATGGGCACCCGTACCGGCGTGCTGGACCCGGGCGCGGTGCTGTATCTGATGGAGATCGAGAAGCTGTCGCTGGAAGAGGTCGGCCGCATCCTCTACCACCGCTCCGGCCTGCTCGGCGTGTCGGGAATCTCGGCCGAGCCGCGCGTGATCGTGCAGCACGAAGGCGACGATGGCGAACGCGGCGAGCGTGCCCGCATCGCACTCGCGCTGTACGTGCGCCGCATCGTGCGCGAGATCGGTGCGCTCACCGCCGTGCTCGGCGGGCTCGACCTGCTGGTGTTCACCGCTGGCGTCGGCGAGCACAACGCTTTTGTACGCGAGCGCGTCTGCCGCGCGCTGGGCTTCCTCGGCGTGCAACTCGACGACCAAGCCAACGCCGCCGACGCAGCGTTGATCTCCACTTCCGACAGCCCCGTGCGGGTCGCGGTGGAGCCGACCAACGAGGAGTGGATCGCCGCCGACCATGCACTTCAAGTGGCCGGGTGAGTGGCGCCGCCATGCCCGTGAGCCATCGAGTCGGCAACCGTTTCCGGCGACTCCGGGCGATCTGCCTCGCGCTGGTGGTGCCGCTGCTGGCAGCCTGGGGCGCGTTGGCGCTGTGGTTCCAGGGTCCGGGGACACCGCCGGTACGCGGTTCGCTGGCCGCGCTGTGGTGTGTCGCCTGTGGCGTATCGCTGGGCCTGCGTCTTCGCGCACGCGCACCGCTCGCCATCCCGTTGCTGGTCCTGGCCACCGCGCTCCTGCTGGGCTGGTGGCAGACGCTGGCGCCATCGCACGAGCGCGACTGGGCCGATGACGTCGATCGCCTGCTGCGGGCAGAGATATCCGGCTCGCAGGTGGTGCTGCACGATGTCCGCAACTTCGACTGGCGCGACGAAGGCGACTACACCGCACGCTGGGAAACCCGCAGCTACGATCTCGACCGGCTGGTCTCCGCCGATCTGATCCTGTCGTACTGGATGGGGCCGCACGTCGCGCACACCCTGGTGTCGTTCGGTTTCGACGACGGGCGCCAACTCGTGTTCTCGCTGGAGATCCGCAAGGAACGCGGCGAGTCCTTCTCCGCCCTGGGCGGCCTGTTCCGCAAGTTCGAGGCCGTGCTGATCGCCGCCGACGAGAACGACATCGTCCGGGTGCGGACCAATGTGCGCGGCGAGGACGTCTACCTGTATCGGCTCGACCTGGCGCCGGAAGCGCTGCGCAGCGCCTTCCTTGGCTATCTCGAGCAGGCCGACGACATTCGCCGCCGGCCGCGCTTTTACAACACCCTGACCAGCAACTGCACGACCATCGTGTTCGGGCTAGCCAAGCGCCTGTCGCCGTCGTTGCCGCCGGACTACCGGCTGTTGCTGTCGGGGCATTTCGCCCGCTATGCCCACGATCACCAGGGCCTGGTGCCGGGGTACGACTTTCGGACGCTGCACGCGCGCGGCCACATTGTGGCGCGCGCGCAGGCTTTCGCGGGTACCGCGGAGGATTTCCCGAAAGCCATCCGGCATGGCGTTCCAGGCACGGAGCCTTCCCGATGACCCGGCATGCACGCTCCCTCCGCCTCGTGCTGCTGGCGACCGTGGTGCTGCCGCTGTTCAACGGTTGCGCCGTGTACCGCGAACTGCAGCCGGCGGTCAGATTCGACCCGATGAGCGCGGGCGAGTACATTGCGATGCAGCGCGGCGACATCCTCACCACCGGCAGGCTCAGTGCCGCAACCGTGCAGACGCTGCGCGTGGCGGGGCTCGATGCGTGCTGCAGCCAACCTTCGCTGGGCTGCATCGACGCGGCGGCGCAGCAGACCACGCTGTCCGACGAGCAGCGCCTGTCGGCGCTGTCCGAGCTTTGGCTGCAAGCGGCCATGCAGACGCCATCGGACGCTGCGCACGCCGAAGCGCGCATGCAGGCCTGGATGGAAAGCGCCCGCCACGCCTACGCCTATCTGTTCTTCACCCGGCGCGATCCCAGTGAACGCGCATTCGAGGATCGCCAGACTCAGGCACGCGACTGGTACAACCACGCGGTCCAGCAGGCCTCGACCCTGCTGTTCGACGTGCTGGACGAGCAGGGGCGCATCCATGCGGCGCAGGACGTCCCGCGCAACGATCAGCCAATCGCCTACGCCGGCTGGAATCTGCATCTGGACCTTAGCGGCATCCGTCTTCCCGAGGGCACACGACTGCCGCACGAACTCCTGCCCGCCAGGCAGTTGGCCTTCACCGGTCTGCGCAACACGTGGCGCCGCGACGGCTTCGGCGCCGAACTGGTCGCCTCGGTCGAACCCGCCGTTCGCCTGCCCGACAAAGCCGGGCGACCTGCGCCCTCCCTCGACGGCGACGGGGCCGCAGCGCGCGGCTGGAGCGAAATGCCGTCCCCCGGTGTCACCGCACTGTTTCGCTTCCAGGGCGATGACCTGGACGGCGTGCTCGGCACCCGGACGGTACTCGTCAGCGCCCATGACCCTTACCTGCAGGACAGCATCGCCTTGCAGGGCCAACGGGTTCCCCTGGCCGCCAACTTCACCGCCGGCTACGGCCTGTGGCTTGCTCGATCCGGCTTCAATCGGCAGTCCTTGCGCACCCTGTTCGGTCGCGGCGAGGGCATCGAGCGACCGCACCTGTACCTGCTGCAACCATGGGATCCGAACCGTCGCATCGTCCTGCTGCTGCACGGCCTGGCGAGCAGCCCGGAGGCCTGGGTGGACGTGGCCAACGAACTGCAGGCCGACCACGATGTGCGGGAGCACTTCCAGATCTGGCTGGCCTACTACCCCACCAACATGCCGATCGTCCTCAACCACGCGTGGCTGCGCGAGTCGGTGAGCAACACGCTGGCCCACCTGGATCCGCAGGGAACGGCCGCCGCCTCCCAGAACATGGTCCTGGTCGGGCACAGCATGGGCGGGGTCATCGCGCGGCTGATGGTGTCCTCGGCCGACCAGAAGCTGTGGAACTGGGCGGTCGAGCAAAGCGGATTGGACTCGGAGCGAATCGAACGACTGCGCCCGCGCGTGGACGCGGCCCTGCGCTTCGAGCCGATGGACAACGTCGGGCGGGCCGTCTTCATCGCCGCCCCGCACCGGGGCACCCCCGTTGCCGCGGACCGGTTGGCCCGGCTCGCCTCGCGAATGGTGCGCATGCCACTGACGGTGCTGGAAAGCCTGTCCGAAATGGCCCAGGGCGTCCCGCGCGAACAGGCACTGGAACGCCTCTCGCTGCTGCCCAACAGCATCGACAACCTGCGCGAGGACGATGCCTTCATGCGAGCGGCCGCCGACCTGCCGATCTCCGCCCGCGTGTCCTACCACTCGATCATCGCCCGCCGCGACCCCGCCGTCAGCCTGGCCGCATCCGACGACGGCCTGGTGCCGTATCGCAGCGCGCACCTGCCGGGCGCCCTGTCCGAAAGGGTGATCGACGCCGACCACAGCGTGCAGGGCACCGCGCAATCCGTCCTCGAACTTCTCCGCATCCTGCGCGAAGACATGGCCATGCATGGCAAATCGTTCCCACCACCGTAGCAGCGCTCCCTGTCCATCGTAGAGGTAGTCCCATGAGCATTCGGCATGTCACCCTGGTCGGCGCCGGCGTCCTCGGCGCGCAGATCGCCTTCCAGACCGCCTTCAAGGGTTTCGACGTCAGCGCCTATGTTCCCGACCAGGCCGCCCTGGACAAGGCCGGCAAGGTCATCGGCTGGCTGCAGCGGCGCTACCTGCAAGACATCGACGGCGCCGATCCGCAGGCGCTGGCGGCAGCGGCGGGGCGCATCCGCTGGACCACTGATCTGGCCGCGGCCGTCAAGGACGCCGATCTGGTCATCGAAGCCATTCCGGAACAGCTGGAGCTCAAGCGCAGGGTATATGCCGAACTGGGGCGCCTGGCACCGGCGACGGCGATCTTCGCCACCAATTCCTCGACCCTGCTGCCCAGCGCGATGGCCGACGCGACCGGCCGCCCGGAGCGCTTCATTGCACTGCATTTCGCCAACGAGATCTGGCTGCACAACGTGGCTGAAGTCATGGGGCACGCCGGAACCGACCCCGAAGTGTTCTCGACATTGGTTCGCTTTGCCAACGACATCGGCATGGTGCCGGTCGAAATCCATAAGGAAAAAGCCGGCTACGTGCTCAATTCGCTGCTGGTACCGCTGATGTCCGCGGCTTCCGAACTCCTGGTCGATGGCATCGCCGAGCATGAGGCCATCGACAGGACCTGGAAGATCGCCACGGGTTCGCCGAGAGGACCGTTCGAGATATACGACATCGTCGGCTTGGGCACCGCGTACCACATTTCCTTGGCCGG
Organism: Stenotrophomonas sp. STEN020; assembly: GCF_056760195.1. Lineage (NCBI taxonomy): Bacteria > Pseudomonadati > Pseudomonadota > Gammaproteobacteria > Lysobacterales > Lysobacteraceae > Stenotrophomonas > Stenotrophomonas sp. STEN020. Next base: position 24,324 of record NZ_JBRREI010000033.1, on the reverse strand, counting down.
CGGGCCAAAGCAGCAGGCGTTCGCCCGTCTCCTCAAGGAACGCTACATCGACCACGGCAAGCTCGGCGTGGAGACCGGCGAAGGATTCTATCGTTACGAGTCCTGATCATGCGGGCACGGCCGTCACCAACGCTGCAGCGACTCACGTGATGCACCATGGAGGAAGAAATGGAACTTCGACACCTTCGCTGCTTTCTTGCGGTTGCCGAAGAACTCCACTTCGCCCGAGCCGCCGAGCGGCTGCATATCGAGCAATCGCCACTGTCACGCACCATCAAGGAACTGGAAGAAGAGCTGGGCGAACAACTGTTCGTTCGTACCAGCCGGAGCACGCGCCTGACCCGTGCGGGCAAGTTGTTCCATGAACATGTGCCACGCGTCTTCACCGCCCTGCAGCAGGCCCGCGACAGCGTCAAGGCGGCGGCCAACGGCTTCCACGGCCAATTGCGCATCGCCCTGTCCGATGGCCTGGGCGTGCCGCTGGCCGCCGGCGTGCTTTACCCGCTGACCGGCTGGCTGCTCTCGCCGATGTTCGCGGCCCTGGCCATGAGCCTGAGCTCGGCCTCGGTGGTGGGCAATGCGCTGCGGCTGCGCGCCCAGCGTATCAATCCAGGCCGAACTGGCTGATCCCGCACATGCTGGAGACGTTCATCGCGGGGATCGGGTTTCAAGAAGAGGCGCATTCCACAGGCACGATCGCCAAAACACAGCGAATGGGAAAACCCCTTTCTCATGGCTTCAGCAAGACCTTGCCCTTGCGCCCCGGTTGCAGGCTGGCGGCCGCGGCCTGGGCTGCATCGGCCAGGTCGTAGATCGCCTCGACCGGCAGCAACAGTTCACCGGCCAGCGTGCGCTGCAACAGTTCGCCCACCAGCCGGCGCTTGTCATCCGCCGACAAAGCCTGGCTGACCTTGCTGCCCCAGAAACCCTTGACCGTGGCCTGCTTGAAGATGAGTGAGCCCGAGTCGATCTGCATCGGCTCTCCTGCCATCGTGCCGAAGGAAACAAGCGTGCCGCCTTCGCCCAGCAGGCCCAGCAGCGCTGCACTGGCCGCGCCGCCGATGGAGTCGACGGCCGCGTGGGCCAGGGTGGAGCCAAGGAGCGCGCGGGCGCGTTCCTGCCACTCCGGCTGCGCAGTGGAAATGACGTTGCCGATGCCCAGGGCCGCCAGTTCGTCCACGCCCGCGTCGCGGCGCACCAGACTCAGCACCTGCACACCGCGTGCGGCGGCCAGCATGGCCAGCGTCTTGCCGACCGCGCCGTTGGCCGTGTTCTGCACGATCCACTGGCCCGGCTCGGCGTGCAGGAACTCCAGCAGCATCAACGCACTGAGCGGCATGGCGATGAGCTGCGCGGCGGTCTCGTCGGGCAGGGCCTGCGGCACCGGCACCAGCAGCCGCGCCGGGGCCAGGAAGTACTCGGCCCAGGTACCGTGTGCCGAGGCCACGGCAACACGCTGGCCGACGGTGGCGCCTTCGACACCCTCGCCCAGTGCATCGACGATGCCGACCGCCTCGCTGCCGCCGATGGCGGGAAGTTCCGGCTTGTAGCCGTAGCGGCCGCGGATCGTCCACAGGTCATGGTTGTGGATCGGCGCCAGCGAGGTCTTGATGCGGACTTCGCCCGCGCCAGGCTGCGGCACCTGACGGTCGCCGAGTTCGAGGACGTCGGCAGGCTCGCCAAATGTGGTGTGGATGGCACTGCGCATGATGCTGTTCTCCTGCTCAGGCCACGGAAACATGCAGGCGCACGTCGATATTGCCGCGCGTGGCATTTGAATACGGACACACCTGATGCGTGGCCTCCACCAGCTTGCGCGCAGCGGCCTCGTCCAGGCCCTGGACTTCCACATGCAAGTCCACGTCCAGTGCATAGCCGCCGGTGGCCGTCTGGCCGATGCCGACCTCCACCGAGGTGCGCGTCCCGGTCGGCGCCAGGCCCAGTTGCTTGGCGGCCACGGGCAAGGCGTTGTCGAAGCAGGCGGCGTAGCCCATGGCGAAAAGCTGCTCGGGGTTGGCGCCGGTCTTGCCGGAACCGGGCGTGGCCAGGTCGAGCGCCAGGCTGCCGTCGTCCAGCGCGGTGCGGCCGGAACGGCCGCCCGTGGCGGTGGCGCGGGTCTTGTAGAAGATCTTCATGGCTGGCTCCTGTTGGATGAGAGAGGCAAAGGATGAAAGCGGAACGTCACGCAACGCCGGCGAGCGCGGCCTGCGCCTGCGCCAGCGCGTCGGCATACGGTGCGCGCAAGCGCAGGTTGGACGCGCCATCGGCGCTTTGCACCACCACGGCCTTGGCGTAGCTGAAGCGACGGAAGCCGTGGATGCCGTGGTAGGCGCCCATGCCGGACGGGCGCACGCCGCCGAAAGGCACGCTTTCGACCACGGCATGCGTCATCACGTCGTTGATGACCGCGGCGCCGGAGGTGGTGCGGTCGAGAAACGCCTGCTGCCTGGCTGGATCGTTTCCGAAGTAATAGGCCGCCAGCGGACGCGGATGCGCGTTGTCTGCATTCATGACGCTTCTACGTCCCGCGCCAGCAGGGACAACAGCGCCTGGGCCACGCCCTCGGAACTGCCTGGGTTCTGCCCGGTGACCAGGCGGCCATCGGTGACGACGTGCGCCTGCCAGTCCGGGCCCTTCTGGTAGTGGCCGCCCAAGCGGATGAATTCGTCTTCGATCAGGAATGGCACGACGGCGCTCAGACCCACGGCCGCTTCCTCGCTGTTGGTGAAGCCGGTGACACGGCGTCCCGCGACGAGCGGCTGGCCGTTCGCTGCACGCACCTTCACCAGCGCGCCCGGCGCGTGGCAGACCAGGCCCAGCGGTTTGCCGGCGCGCTCGAAGGCTTCGAGCAAGGCGATGGAGGCGGGATCGTTGGCCAAATCCCACAACGGGCCGTGGCCGCCGGGGTAGAACACCGCATCGAAATCCGCGGCGTCCACCTGCGCAAGCGGTACGGTGGCAGCCAGGGCCGCTTGCGCCTGGACGTCCTGGCGAAAGCGTTCGGTCGCGGCCGTTTGCGCATCGGGTTCGTCGCTCTTGGGATCCAGCGGCGGCTGGCCGCCTGCGGGCGAAGCCAGCGTGATGGCGGCGCCGGCGTCCTTGAACACGTAGTAGGGGGCGGCGAACTCCTCCAGCCAGAAACCGGTCTTGTGGCCGGTATCGCCCAGGCGGTCGTGGGAAGTGAGTACGAACAGGATTTTCATAAAAAGCTCCAGGCGTTATCGGGAAAGTGCTTGGTCGGCCGCGATGTGCCGTGCCGTGCCGCAGGCCAGCAACTGCCCCGTGGCGTCGCGCGCCTGCGTCAAAGGCGTCTTGTCCTGGCTCAACTTCGCCAGCAGCGCCGCGCCCAGCCACATCTGGTAAAGCACCCGGGCCAATGCCGGCGATGGTGAGCCAGCAGGCAAGGAGCCGTCCGCGCGGGCTTCGTCGATCAGTGCCGCGATCCTTGCCAGAAGCCGTTGCACACCGGCATCGAGTACCCGGCGCATGTCTTCGGAAAGGTCGGCCACTTCCGCCGCCAGCTTCACCACCAGGCATTCGTCGGCCCATCCCTGTGCCGGATCGGCGGGATCTGCGATCCAGGCATCCCAATACCGCATCAGGCGCTCGTTGCCGTTGCCGGGCACCGAAAGCAGGCCATCGAGCTTGCGCGCGTAGCCATCGACGTACTGTTGCAGCAGCTCGCACCCGAAGGCTTCCTTCGACGGGAAGTAGTGATAGAACGAGCCCTTGGGCACGCCGCAGGCCTTGAGGATTTCGAGCAGCCCCAACGCGGAAAACCCTTTGTGCAGCACGAGCCGGTGCCCCGTATCGAGGATGTGCTGGCGTGTCGCTTCGGCTTTCTTGGTCAGGTGCATGCTGGGCATTATGCATTAAAATAGACCGGTCGTCTATATCTCGGATTCAATCAACACGAAGACAGCCATAGCGCCTATCGGTCCCGCAGCCCTCGCGGAGTAAACCGGCTTTGGCCGGCGCGTCGGGCCGCCTCGATCAGCGCCGTGCTGGCCGGGCTGTCCTTGCCGGCGAAAGCGTAGAAGCGCGCCGCCGGCAGTTCGGGCAGGCCATCCTCACCGCCCAGCACGCGCAAGCCTTCGCCGCGCTGGCTGTCGGCGATGACCGTGGCGGCGAAACCTGCCCGCGCCGCCGACAGGCAGCCTGCCATGCTGCTGCTCTCGAAGACGATGCGCCAGGTGCGATCCGTCTGGCCCAGCGCCGTGACCGCCGACTCCCGGTAGACGCACGGTTCGGGAAAGACCGCCAGCGGCAACGGTGCTTGCGCCGGCAACGGGTGATCGGCGGCAAACGCCCACACCAGCGGTTCTTCCCACAGCAGCGTGCCGCTACCTTCGACCCGGCTGCATTGCTTGCCGAACACCAGATCCAGGCGGCCACGTTCCTGCTGGCGCAGCAGGTCGGCGGTGATGCCGACTTTCAATTCCACCGTGGCTTCGGGATGCCACTGGGCAAAGCGTTGCAGCACCTGGGGCAGCCAGGCACCGGCAAAGTCTTCCAAGGCGCCGATGCGCAGACGCCCGCGCAGCGGGGTGCCCCGCAGCTTGGCGCGGGCCTCGCGCTCCAGATCGAGGATGTTGCGGCCGTAGGCGTACAGGGTATCGCCCGCCTGGGTCAGCTCCAGCCGGCGCGTGGTGCGCGCCAGCAGGCTGGCACCGGCGATCTGTTCCAGCCGCCGCATGTGCCCGCTGACGGCAGAAGGCGTCAGCGCCAGCCGCTCGGCGGCGGTGGCGAAGCTGCCGCTGTCCACGATTTCGAGGAAGGTGCGCAGCAGTACCGTTTCCAGCGGCGGGCCATCGGCGATGGGAGATAGGTTCATTCAGTAATTCAACACGAAAAATCATCAATGATGAATGATTATTCTCCAATCAAATGGAGTCGTCCAGCTACGCTGGCGCATCTTCACGACGGGAGACAAACCCATGCAGGACTATCAAGTCGCCACGACCGAACGGCTCGACATCGCCTATCTCGAATGGAACCGGCAGGGAGCGCGAACCGCCATCCTGCTGCACGGTTGGCCGGACAGCCCCGAGTGCTGGAAGGCCGTGGCGCCCATCCTGGCCGACGCTGGCTACCGGGTGCTGGCGCCGGCGCTGCGCGGTTTTGCGCCGACCCGGTTCCGAGAGGCCGGCGCGCCACGCAGCGGCCAGTTGTCCGCCCTGGGCCGTGACCTGCTGGACTTCATCGACGTGCTCGGCTTGGCGCAGCCCGCGCTGATCGGCCATGACTGGGGCGCACGGGCCGCCGCCAATGCCTGCGGCCTGCGCGATGGCGTGGCCTCGCACCTGGCGATGCTGTCGGTCGGCTACGGCACCAACGACCCGAACCAGCCAATGTCCTTGGCGCAGGCGCGCAACTACTGGTATCACTGGTACATGGCCACGCCGCGCGGCGAGCGCGTGGTGCGGGAAGAACGCGAGGCGTTCGCCCGGCAGATGTGGGACACCTGGGCACCGGCCGGCTGGTACGACCCTGCCGATTTCGACGAGGCAGCGCGGGCATTCCAGGGCGAGGACTGGGCCGAGATCGTGCTGCACTCCTACCGCCACCGCTGGGGCTTCGCAGAGGGCGACCCGGCCTATGCGGAGGACGAAGCGCGCCTGAACCCCGCGCCCGTCCTGTCGGTTCCGACCCTGGTGCTGCACGGCGGGGCCGATACCTGCAACCACCCCGACAGTTCCAAGGGGCGGGAAGCGTTCTTTACGGGCCGCTACGAGCGACAGGTGCTCGATGGCGTCGGCCACTTTCCGCAGCGGGAGGCGCCGCAGGCGGTCGCCGAGGCTGTTTCGCGGTTCTGCGCATCGGCGTGAGCGCCAATGCGTCGCCGCGCTGACCTCTGAAACGCAGAACCCGCCATCGCTGGCGGGTTCTGTTCGTCAATGCGCCTGCGGCCGTTCAGAGCACGGCTTCCAGGCCCTTGCGTTCGATGATGTCCAGCAGTTTCTGCGACGGGCCGCTGGGGCGCTTGTCGCCCACTTCCCACTTACGGACGGTGGACGCGCTGGTGTTGAGCACCGAGGCCAGCACGGCCTGGCTCAGTTGCAGGCGCTCGCGCAGCGCCTTGATCTTGGCGGCATCGTAGTCCTGCACCGGCTCCAGGCACAGCAGGTCGTACTTCTGCATCTTGCGCTTGTCGATAAACCCCAGGTGGTGCAGATCGCGGGCGCCTTCATGCACCGCTTCCAGAATGCGGCTCTTGGGTTGGGCTTTTTCAGTCATCGGTGATCTCCAGCAAAGTACCGTCGGCAGCGGCGGCATCCAGTTGCGCGGCCGTGCGCTCCAACAAATCGGCGGCGTAGTCCTGCAAGGCTTGCAGTTCGGCGTCGCTGATGTTGTCCCGCTCGTTCTTCTCAAACCCGAAGACGAAGAACCAGCGGTTGCCCTTGTTGGTGGCGACCAGCGTTCTCACTCCGCCGCGCTTGCCGCGCCCGGCCAATCCGATACGTTTCTTCACCACGCCACCGCCGAGATCGGCGTCGATCAGTCCGGCGGTCATTTCAAGGACAGCCTTGCGCAGATCAGAATCGCCCAATGCCGTCTTGCGCATCCACCGCTGGAAGTGACGGGTTTTGAAGATGTGCATCGCTGTCCTCACTATACCACTCAGTGGCATGACTTGTCCATGAAGGGATGGATGCTGCCAGATCGCTAGGCAGGCTCGCTTGCCGTGGCAGGTACGGCCCGGCCAGGCACGCCCAGCGGAACGAAGCCGGTCAGTTCAAGCGGCACGGGCGTCCATCCGCAAATGAAGGAAGGATGCCGCAGGCTGGCGCGGCCGGAAACTCGCTGGGGCGTGCTCCGGCGTAGCAGTCGAAAGCCACCGGCCGCGCGAATTGTCGTATCGGTGATACGACAATTCGGGGCTGGGCGAGGACGGAAAATGTCGTGTCGCCGTCACGACATTTCTCCGCTAGAGCCTGGGCCGGCATCACGCGGCTTCCAGTTTTTCCAGCAGTTCGGGCGAACGCTTGAGCAGCTTGAACAGCTCGGCCAGCGCCTGCGGCAGTTCCGTCGCTTCCTCGGCCTTCGCGGGCGCGGCCTGCTGGCCGCTGGCGATCAACTTGCGCAGCTTCGCCACCACGTCGCTGGCCTCGCGTTCTTCCTGATCCTGGGTGTGGACGTAGCGCATGAACATGCCCACGGTCTTGTGCGCCGTCAGTGCCATGCCCACCTTGATCGGCACGCCGGAATTGGCAATGTCGGTGGCCGAGCGGTGGCGAATGCCGTGGGTGCCGACATGAGCCAGGCCGGCGCGCTTGGCGAGCGTGACCCACGCATGGTAGTAAACGCCCTTGGACATGGGCCGCTTGTGGTCGCGTGCGGCCGTGATGACGTAGGGCGAATCTTCATACCTCGTGGCATTGGACAGCAACCGCTGCGCTTCCTCGCTGATGGGCTTGGACATGGGGCCGGTCTTGCTATCGGGCCAGTTGATGCGGCGGTTCTCGAAGTCGATCCAGTCCCATTGCAGAGAGAGGATTTCCGACATGCGTGCCGCGAACTCGAATTGCAGGCGGATCGCCAGCAGGGTTTCGGGGCGGACGGTGCGCTCGATCTCCGCTTGATCGAGGTAGGCGAACAGCTTGCCCATTTCCTCGTCGGTGATGAGCCGGGATTCGCCTTTCTCCGGAAGCCCCTTGATGTGCCGGCACGGATTGGAGCCTTCGGGCCGGTAGCCCCACACTTCGGCCAGGTTGAACATCACCCGCAGCAACGAGTAGGTGCGATTGCCGCAGGTCGGGATGTGTTCCATCTTCTTCATCATCGCGGCAATGTCGGCGCGCTTGACCTCAGAGACTTTGAGCTTGCCGAGCTTCGGGATGATGTGGTTGTCGATGTAGGTCTGGTAGGTCTTCTGCGAAGACTTCTTGTTGTGGCGCTTCGAGTGATCTTCCATGAAGCGCGTGCATAGCTCCTTCATCGTCGGCACCTTGCGCGCCTCGACCTTGGCCGCGCCGGGATCGCGGCCTTGGCGGACTTCCGCCAGCCAGTTTTGCGCCTTGGTGCGGGCCTGCTCGACGGTCAGTTCGCCGAACAGACCGAGCGAGGGCTTGCGGCGGTCGCCGGCATTGGTACGGTACTGGAGCATGAACACCTTGCGACCAGCCGGCGTGACCTTGCAGAGAAAGCCGGGCACGAGGGTGTCGCGCAGTTCAACGTCGTGGGCTTCGGGTTCCGCCGAATCGACCACGGATTTGGTGAGTTTGATCTTGGCCATGAACAGTCCTCGGGATGACCGATTCCAGGGGCCAAGTAGGAGCCTGGCGAGGGGGAATCAGGTCGGGTTGCAGAAAGCACCGGGATATGGTGAATCCGCGTCATCCCTAGGAAAACTCGCTGCGGCGAGGGCTGGCGTAGTCCCGCGTATCTCGGTGCGGAACCTATGTTCAAACTGTTCGATTGGGTCAACTACAACTATCCGCGCTGGTTCCGCGCCCCGGGTGATGCTGATCCCAGGACTACCGAACAGCTGCTTCCCACGCGGACGGTCAAACTGTCGTTCGGCCTGGATTGGTAAGCGTGTGGGTCCCGGTCACCTCATGATCGAAGGCCGGGACCTTTCTTATATGCAGCACGCCTTTGCTACATGAATCTGCTGCTATGTTCTCTAGATGGATGTCGCCTTGAGCAAGTCACGCACCCCGCCGTTGTTGGCCTGTGTTCTCGCCGGTATCGGGCTGGCGTTGCTGGGGGGCTGTGGCAAAGCGCCGGAGCCACCGATGCCGAAGGTATTGCCGCAGGTGATCCTGATCGAGGCGGATCTGCCGCCACGGCCGATGAAACCGGAGCTGCCGCCGCTATTCGATGACATTGAACGGCGTACCTTCCAGTTCTTCTGGGATACCACCAACGAGCAGAACGGGCTTACCCCGGACCGCTATCCGTCGCGGCCGTTTGCCAGCATCGCTTCGGTGGGCTTCGCACTGACCTCCTATCCGATCGGTATCGAGAACGGCTGGGTCAGTCGCAATCAGGCGGTGGAACGCACCCTGGTTACGCTGAAGTTCTTCCGTGACCTGCCCAGCGGGCCGCAGCGCACCGGCAAGGCAGGGTACAAGGGCTTTTATTACCACTTCCTCGACATGCAGCAGGGGCGCCGCTACGACAGCTGGGTGGAGCTTTCCAGCGTGGATACCGCGCTGCTGTTGATGGGCGTGCTTTTTGCACAGAGTTATTACGACCAGGACGATCCGCGCGAAAAAGAGATCCGGCAGATTGCCGATACGATCTACAAGCGCGTGGATTGGCAGTGGCTGCAACGCAACAAGCCCTTGGTATCGATGGGCTGGTTCCCGGAGAGCGGCTTCATCCAGCACGACTGGATGGGCTACAACGAGGCGATGATGTTGTATGTGCTTGCGCTGGGTTCGCCGACACATCCTGTCGAGCCAGATGCTTGGACGGTATGGACGCGCACCTATGACAACGATTGGGGCGTGTACCAAGGTCAGGAATACCTGTCGTTCGGGCCGCTGTTCGGCCATCAGTACAGCCATGTCTGGATCGACTTCCGCGATATCCAGGACCCGTACATGCGCGAACGTGGCATCGACTATTTCCTCAATAGTCGCCGCGCGACCCTGGCGCAACGCGAGTATGCGATTGAAAATCCGATGCAGTGGAAAGACTACAGCGCCAATGTATGGGGTTTGACTGCAGGCGATGGCCCGCAGAACACCACCCAGGACTACAAGGGCGAGCAGCGCCAGTTCCGCCACTACTCGGCACGCGGTGCGGGCCTGCGCGAGAACTTCGATGACGGCACCATCGTGCCATCTGCGGCAATCTCCTCGCTGCCGTTCGCGCCGGAAGTGGTGATCCCGGCCACGGTGGAAATGCACAAGCGCTACGGCGACTACCTGTACTCCAGCTATGGCTTCCTGGATTCCTTCAATCCGAGCTTCAGCTACGACATTCCGCTCAAGACCGGACGCTTGATCCCCGAGCGCGGCTGGGTGGCCAGCGATTACATCGCCATTGATCAGGGGCCTATCCTCGCCGGCATCGCCAATTACCGCGATGAATTCGTGTGGGAAGTGATGAAGAAGAACCCTTACATCCGCAAGGGCTTGGAGCGGGCCGGGTTCACTGGCGGCTGGCTGGCGCCGGAAGACAGCTTCCAGCCGTTGCAGAAGGACGAACAGGCTGCTTCGGCGCGGGCAGCAGGAATTGCCGAGTCGCGCGCTTCGGCAGCGGCCGAGCAGAAGGCAGCCAGCGAGAAGCCGGCTGCGCCTGCGGCCACGAAGCAGTGATGCGCGGCCAATGATGCGCGCGCTGGCCATGCTGTTGTTGCTGTTGCTCGCAGGCTGCGCCAAGCCGGAGCAGGGCACCACCTTGCGGTTCTGGGCGATGGGCCGCGAGGCTGAAGTGGTTGGGGAGCTGGTACGTGAGTTCGAGGCGGAAAACCCGGGCATCCGTGTGGATGTACAGAACATTCCATGGACGGCAGCGCACGAGAAACTGTTGACGGCGTATGCCGCCGACGGTCTGCCTGATGTCTGCCAGCTCGGCAACACATGGATCGCCGAGTTCGCCACCTTGCAGACGCTGACGCCGCTGCAGCCATTGGTTGACGCGTCAACGGTCATCGATCAGCAGGACTATTTTTCCGGCATCTGGGACACCAATGTCGTCGACGGTCAGCTGGTCGGTATTCCCTGGTACGTGGATACGCGGCTGCTGTTCTATCGCAAGGATCTGCTGCGTCAGGCCGGTTACTCGCAACCGCCGAAGACCTGGGCCGAATGGGAGCAGATGAACGCGGCGCTGAAGAAGATCATGGGCACGCGTGGCTACCCCGTACTTATGCCCTTGAACGAATTCGAGCCGCAGCTGTCGTTCGCCTTGCAGCAGGAGGATTCGCTGCTGCGCGATGGTGATACCCGCGGCAACTTCCGCAGTCCCGGTTTCCGTCGCACGCTGGCCTTCTACGACAATATGTTCGAGCAGGGCTGGGCGCCGAAGATGTCCGAGACCCAGATTTCCAACGTCTGGGATGAATTCTTCCGCGGGTTCACTGCGTTCTATCTGTCGGGCCCGTGGAATATCCGCGAGTTCCGCCAGCGCCAACCGGCCTCGCTGGAGGGCGAGTGGGGCGCAACGCCGCTGCCCGGTCCTGATGGTCTGGGCGCAGGCATTGCCGGTGGCACCAGTCTGGTGGTGTTCCGTTCTTCGCAGAAGAAAGAAGCGGCATGGAAGCTGATCGAATTCCTGTCGCGTCCTGCCATCCAGCAGCGCTTCTACAAGATCATTGGCGACCTGCCGCCGCGGCGCAGTGCGTGGCAGTCGCCGGAGCTGCAGGATGATCCGTTGACTGCCGCTTTCGCCGATCAGCTGGAACGGGTCAAGCCCACGCCAAAGGTTTTGGAGTGGGAGCGCATCGCCCAGCAGATGCGGGTGGTGACCGAGCAGGTGGTGCGCGGTGGTTTGCCGCAGGACAAGGCGGTCGAACAGTTGGATCAGCAGGTGGATGACATCCTTGCCAAGCGCCGTTGGATCGTCGAGCAGCAGGCTGGTGCGGCTGCGAAGGCGGCGCCATGAAGCGCGGCTCGCTGGCTGGCTGGATCTTCGCCGCACCGGCGCTGATCGTGATCGGCGTGTTCTTCGGTCTACCCGTGTTGTCGGCGCTGGCCTTGAGCCTGACCGACTTCGATCTCTATGCCTTGGCTGATCCGCACAACCTGCGCTTCGCCGGTCTTGGCAATTACATCGATCTGCTGCAGACGCCGATGTTCTGGAAGTCGCTGGGCAATACCGCGTACTTCGTGGTGGCCGGCGTGCCCTTGTCGATAGGTGTTTCGCTGGGCGCTGCGTTGTTGCTCAACGCGCCGGCCGCACGATCCAAGGCGTTGTTCCGCACGGCGCTGTTCGCGCCGGTGGTAACCACCTTGGTGGCGGTGGCGGTGATCTGGCGTTATCTGTTCCACACCCGCTACGGGCTGGTGAACTGGGGGTTGGGCCAGATCGGCATCAATCCGATCGACTGGCTCGGTGACCCGAACTGGGCGATGCCGACCATCATTGGTTTCGCGGTGTGGAAAAACTTCGGTTACAACATGGTGATCTTCCTGGCCGGTCTGCAGGCCATCCCCAAGGACTTGTACGAGGCGGCGCGGATTGATGGCGCCTCGCGTTGGCAGCAGTTCCTGCACATCACCTTGCCGATGCTAGGGCCGGTGCTGCTTGTGGTTGGTGTGATCACCGTGTCCGGCTACTTCCAGCTGTTTGCCGAGCCTTATGTGATGACCCGTGGCGATCCACTGCAAAGCACGGTGAGCGTGCTGTACTTCATGTTCGAGGAAGGCTTCAAGTGGTGGAACCTGGGGCGCGCCTCCGCCGTGGCCTTCCTGTTGTTCCTGATCATTCTGGCGGTGACCACGCTGATGTTGCGCTTCGGTAAGCGCAGGGAGCTGGTATGAGTCGCGAGATTGGGCAGTCGCGCTGGCATGCGTGGTGGGTGAATGGTGGGCTGTTGTTGCTGGCGGTGATCAGTCTGGCGCCGTTGGCGTGGATGCTGTCGGTGTCGTTCATGCCCAGCGGGCAGGCATCGCAGTTCCCGCCGCCGTTGTTGCCGGCGCATACCACGCTGGCCAACTACCAGGCCTTGTTCGCCCGCACCGGCATGGGCAACAACTTCGTCAACAGCTTGTTGGTGTCGATTGCGATCACCTTGGGCTCGCTGCTGTTCAACACCCTGGCCGGTTATGCCTTTGCCAAGCTGCGTTTTGCCGGCCGCGAGCGGCTGTTCCAGATGTTGTTGGCCGCGCTGGTGATCCCTGCACAGGTGGCGATGCTGCCGCTGTTTCTGCTGATGAAGCAGATGGGTTTCGTGAACACCTTTGGTGGTGTGGTGATTCCGGCCTTGGCCAGCGTGTTCGGCATCTTCCTGGTGCGTCAGTACGCGCGCTCGATTCCCGATGAGTTGCTGGAGGCGGCGCGGATCGATGGTGCCAGTGAGGCGCGGATCTTCTTCCAGATCGTGTTGCCGATGCTCAAGCCGGTGCTGGTGACCTTGGCGATCTTCACCTTCATGGGCGCATGGAACGATTTCATGTGGCCATTGATCGTGCTGACCGACCAGGAGCACTACACCTTGCCGGTGGCACTGGCCAGCTTGTCGCGCGAACACATCATGGATGTGGAAATGATGATGGCTGGCGCGGTGGTGACGGTGTTGCCGGTCCTTTTGTTGTTCCTGGTGCTGCAGCGCTACTACATCCAGGGCCTGTTGCTGGGCAGCGTTAAGGGCTGAAGCCGCTGAGTGCGGCGCGGGCTGTCATGTAGCTGTGACGCTGAACTTCCATACGAAACATACCGCCGCGAATGGCGGTGATCTTTGCGAAAATCCAGCAGGTGTTGCTTGCTGGTGTTGAATCGGGATTTTGCTGATGAATATGCGTTTTTCCATCGTTGTGCTGGGCTTGCTGCTGGCGTGGGTACAACCAGCCAGTGCTGCTGTGCTCGCCAAATTCGACGATGTCAGCGCGTGGCAGCTGATCACCTCGCCGCAGGTCAGCGGCTCGCTGCGACCAGTAGCCGGCAACAGTGGCCGCGCGTTGTGCCTGGACTACGACTTCCATGAGGTTTCCGGCTACGTCGGCATCCGTCGTCCGTTGGATGTGAGCTGGCCTGAGAACTACCAGCTGTCGTTCGACCTGCGCGGTGATTCACCGGCCAACGACCTGCAGTTCAAGCTGGTTGATGCCAGTGGCGACAACGTCTGGTGGGTCAATCGTCCGGGTTTCAACTTCCCCAAGAACTGGACCCGCATCAGCTATCGCAAGCGGCATATCGAGAAGGCCTGGGGCCCGGACCAGGACAAGACCCTGCGGCGCAGCGCGGCGGTTGAGTTCACCATCTACAGCAAGGTCGGTGGCCGTGGCACGGTGTGCTTCGATCAGCTGACCCTGCAGCCGCTGCCGAAGGAGGACAACTCGGCGCTGACCACCACGGTGATCGCCGATACCGCGACTGCCCTGCAGCAGCGCATCGCCGACGGCAAGCCGGATACCTTGTGGATCAGCGGCGGCGTAAAGCAACAGACGGTCAGCCTGGATCTGGGTAAGGTGCGCGAGTTCGGTGGCGCGGTCGTGCAATGGGCACCCGGTCTGGAAGCGAGCCGCTACGTGGTACGCGCGTCCGCCGATGGGCGCGACTGGAAGACGTTGCGTGAAGTCACCAGCGGTACTGGCGGCAAGGATTGGTTGGCATTGCCGGAGACCGAAGCGCGCTACCTGCGATTTGATCTGGTCGATGGCCCCAACTGGCGTTATGGCATCCGCGATATCAGCCTCAAGCCGCTGTCGTTTGCCAATACCCCGAATGATTTCATCCGTTCTGTTGCGGCCGATCTGCCGCGCGGCTCCTTGCCGCGTGGCTTCACTGGCGAGCAGCCGTACTGGACCATCCTGGGTCTGGACGGCGGCCGCGAGCAGGCGCTGATCAGCGAGGACGGTGCAATCGAGGCGATGAAGGGTGGCTTCAGTATCGAGCCGTTTGTGGTGCTCGATGGCAAGGTGCTTGGTTGGGCAGAGGTGAAGTCCAGCCAGAGTCTGCAGGACGGGTATCTGCCGATGCCGTCGGTGGGCTGGCAGCACGATCAGTTTGGCTTGAACGTAAGCGGTTTCGTGCAGGGCCGGCCGGAGCAGGCGCAGTTGGTGGCGCGCTACGAGCTGCGCAATACCGACAAGGTCGCGCACGAGTACCGGTTGGCGCTTGCGGTGCGGCCGTTCCAGGTCAATCCGCCCAGCCAGTTCCTCAATACCGTCGGCGGCGTCAGTCGTATCGACAATCTGGCCGTGCGAACCGGGCAGATAAGTGTCAATGGCCAGCCGCGCGTGTATACGTCACTTCCGGCCGATGCCGGTTTCGCCAGCAGCTTCGACAGCAAGCTGGATGTCACCCATCTAGCTGACAAGGACTTGCCAACCACACAGGAGGTTCGCGACGCCACCGGCTTGGCTTCGGGTGCCTTGGTCTACAGCTGGAAACTGGAGCCTGGCCAGCGCCGCGAAGTAGTGCTGGTGCTCCCGCAGACCGGCAATTGGCAGATGCCGGCCAAGTTCGATGCGGACAAAGCGCAGCAACAGGTCGCCACGATGTGGCGGCAGAAGTTGGACCAGCTCAAGCTGCGCGTGCCCGAGGCTGGCCAGCCGCTGGCCAACACGCTGCGCACCGCGCTCGCACACATGCTGATCTCGCGGGTTGGACCGAGCCTGCAACCGGGCACGCGTTCCTATGCACGCAGTTGGATCCGCGACGGCGCGATGATCTCGGAGGGTTTGTTGCGGATGGGTCGCGCCGATGCAGTGCGCCAGTACGTCGACTGGTATGCGCCGTATCAGTTTGAAAGCGGCATGGTGCCGTGCTGCGTGGATGCGCGTGGCAGCGATCCGGTGCCGGAGAACGACAGCCACGGCGAACTGATCTACACCATCGCCGAGTATTGGCGACATACCGGTGACACTGCTTTCCTGCAGCAGATGTGGCCGCATGTGCAATCGGCATGGAACTACATGGAGCTGCTGCGCCTGAGTGAACGCACCGAGGAGAACCGTGCGCGCAACGCCGGCTTCTACGGGATGATGCCGGCCTCGATCAGTCACGAAGGCTATTCGGCCAAGCCGGTGCATTCGTACTGGGACAACTTCTGGGCGCTGCGTGGTTACAAGGACGCCGCCGATATGGCGACAGCCTTGGGCTTGGAAACCGAAGCGCTGACCATGGCAGCCTCGCGTGACCAGTTCCGCCAGGACCTGGACGAATCGCTGCGTGCGGCGATGGCGGCGCACAAGATCGACTATCTGCCCGGATCGGTGGAGTTGGGCGACTTCGATGCGACCTCGACCACCATCGCTTTGGCACCGGGTGGCGAGCAGGGCAGGTTGCCGCAGCCGGCCTTGGACAATACCTTCGAGCGCTATTGGCAGCACTTCGTCGAGCGCCGTGACGGCAAGCGCCAATGGAAGGACTACACGCCGTATGAGTGGCGCAATGTCAGTGCTTTCGTGCGCCTTGGTTGGCGTGCACGGGCCTGGGAGGCCACCGAGTTCTTCTTCAAGGACCGTGCGCCGCCGGCATGGAATCAATGGGCCGAAGTGGTGTCCTCAACGCCACGAAAACCGTTCTTTGTCGGCGATCTGCCACATGCATGGGTGGCGTCGGACTTCGTTCGTTCGGCCCTGGACATGTTCGCCTATGAGCGCGATGTGGATGGTCCGATCGTATTGGCTGGGGGTGTGCCAAGTGCATGGTTGACCGGCAAAGGCATCGCCATCGAGGACTTGAACACCTCGCACGGCACCTTGAGTTACGCGCTGCAGCGCAGTGACAAGCAGCTGACCTTGGAGGTGTCTGAAGGACTGCGCTTGCCTGCGGCCGGGCTTTTGCTGCAATGGCCTTATGAGGGCGCGCCGGGGGAAGCTACCATCAATGGCGAACCGGCACAGTGGTTGGGCAATGAGTTGCACATAAGCAGCTTGCCGGCCAAGGTCGAGATCGAGATTCCTGCCGAGCTACGCCGCAATGAGCGCAGCAAGCGCTGAGCGATAAAAACTGCGCCTCGAATACCGAGGCGCAGGCCAGTCGACGAGAGGGAGAGGAAGAACTTCCGTCGGATCTGAGAAAAAGAAACCACCACGCTCCCGTTGGCTTGCGACCAATGGCTGGGAGCAAAGATGTAGTGCCGAGCCATGCTCGGCAGGGGCTTTCCCGGAAAATGCTTGTAGGAGCGGCGTAAGCCGCGAAGCTGATGCTGCTTGCAGATCATGCGTAAACGGCACCCGCTTCCTGGTCGGAACCTGGGGAAGTGGATGCAGGTGGTTTCGATGCTGTCGGCTTCGCGGCTTACGCCGCTCCTACAAAAGAAGCTGCCTTGCGTCAGCCAGCGCGAGCCTGCTTGACGATGGCAGCAGCAGCGGCGGCGGAATTTTTCACTTCGTCCCATTGGCCGTTGCGGATCCAGCTGTCCTGCACCATCCACGAGCCGCCGATGCAGACCACGTTCTTCTGCGACAGGTAGTCGCCTGCGGTAGCTTCGGTGATGCCGCCGGTAGGGCAGAGCTTGAGTTCCGGGATCGGACCGGCAACGCCCTTGATCATCGCCAGGCCGCCGACGGCGGTGGCCGGGAACAGCTTGCAGATGCGGAAGCCGCGCGCGACCAGTTCCAGCAGTTCGGTCGGTGAAGCAGCTCCCGGAACCACCGGCAACGGCGCGGCAGCCAGAGCATCGGCCATATGCGCGGGCGTACCCGGGGTAACGATGAAGTCGGCACCGGCATCGATCGAGCGCTGCATCTGCTCGACGGTCAGCACCGTGCCGGCACCTACCACCACATCTGGCAATTCGCGCTTGAGCATGGCCAGCGCTTCCATCGCCACCGGCGTGCGCAGGGTCAGTTCAATCGCGGGCAGGCCGCCTTCGAGCAGGGCGGCGCTGACGGCGCGCGCCTGGTCGAGGGTATGCACGGTAACGACCGGCAGGATGCCAGCGGCGCTCAGCAGCTGCTCGGCGCGGTCCTGATATTGGGCAATGCTCATGGTGTCCTCATTGATAACGTGTTCGCGAATCTCTAATCCAGAATCCCGAATCTCAGGCGTCGTTGGCTTCGTGCGGGGCAGCGGCAGCGGCGTGATCGTGGCCGAGTTCGTACTCGGCGTCGTAGTCCCACAGGCCGCCATCCGGGCTGGCCGGGCCGCAGGAAATCGAGATCGCGCCCTGATCAGCCGGGCCAACGATGCGGCGGTTCATCGCGAACAGGTTGCGGCCCATGTCCGAGCCTGCCGGTGCGGTGTTGGCGGCAATACCGCGCGCAGCCCACTCAGCGGCGTCGACCAGCACTTCCAGGGTGCCGGCTTCACCGTCCAGACGAATGATGTCGCCTTCGCGGATGCGTGCGATCGGGCCGCCACGTGAGGCTTCCGGAGTGACGTGGATGGCAGCCGGGATCTTGCCGGAGGCGCCCGAGAGGCGGCCATCGGTTACCAGTGCGACGCGCCGGCCCTGGTTCTGCAGCAGGCCCAGCAGCGGTGCCAGCGAATGCAGTTCCGGCATGCCATTGGAGCGTGGGCCCTGGTAGCGGACCACGGCGACGAAGTCCTGCGGCAGGACGCCTGCGGCATGCAGTTTGTTGAGGATCTGCGGCGCATCGACGACCACGGCCGGGGCTTCGATCGTGCGGTACTGCGGCTTCACTGCCGACAGCTTGATCAGCGAACGGCCGATATTGCCGCGCAGCAGGCGCAGGCCGCCCTGGGCCTCGAACGGATTGGAGGCAGGACGCACTACTTCTTCGTCACCGCTGCGTTCAGCGGCGGGTACATACGTGACCTTGCCGTCGGTGAGGCGCGGTTCCTGGGCGAAGGCGCGCATGCCGCCTTCGGCAATCGTGGTCGCATCGGCGTGCATCAGGCCGGCGTCCATCAGCTCGCGGAACACGAAGCCCGGGCCGCCAGCGGCGGCAAAGCGGTTCACATCGGCTTCGCCGTTGGGGTAGACGCGGGCCAGCAGCGGCACGATCTGCGACAGCTCGTCCATGTCGTCCCAGGTCAATACGATACCGGCGGCACGCGCGACTGCGATCCAGTGAATGGTGTGGTTGGTGGAGCCGCCAGTGGCCATCAGTGCAACCACGGCGTTGACGATGGCGCGCTCATCAATCACGCGGCCGAACGGACGGAAGTCATTGCCCAGCGCGCTGATTTCCAATACGCGTTCAGTGGCGGCGCGGGTAAGGGCATCGCGCAGCGGCAGTTCCGGGTTGACGAACGAGGCACCGGGCAGCTGCACACCCATTGCTTCGAGCAGGACCTGGTTGGAATTGGCGGTGCCGTAGAAGGTGCAGGTGCCCGGGCCGTGGTACGAGGCCGACTCGGCTTCCAGCAGTTCTTCGCGGGTGGCTTCGCCAGCGGCGTAGCGCTCGCGGACTTCGGCTTTCTTCTTGTTCGGAATGCCCGGTGTCATCGGCCCGGCCGGTACGAACACCGCCGGCAGGTGGCCAAAGGCGAGGGCGCCGATCAGCAGGCCGGGCACGATCTTGTCGCACACGCCCAGATAGATGGTGGCGTCGAACATGTCATGGCTGAGGCCAATCGCGGTTGCCTGGGCAATCACGTCGCGCGAGAACAGCGACAGTTCCATGCCGCCACGGCCTTGGGTCACACCGTCGCACATCGCGGGCACCGCGCCGGCAACCTGCGCGGTCGCGCCCAGCTCGCGGGCAGCGTCGCGGATCAGCTCCGGGTAGTTCTCGAACGGCTGGTGCGCCGACAACATGTCGTTGTACGAAGTGATGATGCCAAGGTTGGGCGTCACATCGCCGCGCAGACGGTCCTTGTCGGTTGGGCCACATGCCGCATAGGCGTGGGCCAGGTTGCCGCAGCTCAGACGTGAGCGGAACGGGCCTTCGCGCAGTGCGGCATCAATCCCGGCCAGATAAGCCGCGCGCGATGGGGCGCTGCGCTGGCGGATGCGATCGGTGATGGCTTGGATTTTCGGATGCATGGCTTTATGGCTGGAATGAGGGGGAGGTACGGCAGGGAGAGTGGCGGGCTTCGGGTTCTGGTGGTTCGAAAAGTACTGCCTGCAGCTCATGCGAGCGGCGGGTAGGTCCAATCCGTATTCCCGATGTGCTACTCCCCGCTCAAGGGCACCAATGCACGCGCAGCTTGTTGCCGGGCGCATTGATCGCAGCAAGGATCGGGTAGGTATGCACGTCGCCGGATGCAAGTGCGGTTTCTAGCACCTCGAGCTTCTGCTTGCCGCGCAGCAGCAGCAGGCGCTGGTTGGCCAAACCCAGGCCGTGCGGGGTCAAGGTGATGCGCAAGGACCAGTGCTTGGCGACCGGGCAGCCGGTGGCATCCAATGCCGCATAAGGGTGCTTGCTCTGCAGTACCTGCGGCAGATCGGGTGAGCCCGGGAACAACGAGGCGGTATGGCCGTCATTGCCCATGCCCAGCACCACCAGACAGGCCGGCTGCGAATGGGTGGCGAGCAGATTGGCGGTGTGCACGCATTCGGCGATGGGCAGGCCGACCCGCACCAGCGGATCAAAATGCGCACCCTCGGCATGGCGCAGGAAGCTGTCGCGTACCAGCCAGGCGTTGCTGTCCTTGTCCTGCGGCGAGAGCCAGCGTTCGTCGGCCAGGCCAACTTCTACCCGCGCCCACTCCAGGCCCTGGTCGGACAACAGTTCGTAGATGGGAGCCGGCGTGGTGCCACCGGACAGCAGCATGCGGGCGCGCCCGCGCTGTTCGATCTCCGCGCTCAGCAGCGCTGCCATTTCCTTGGCGACACCTTCGGTCCAGGCCTCTTCGTCAGCATGGCGGACAAGTGTGATGCGGTCGGAAACAGCGGCGTTCATGCGGTCACTCCAGAATTGGCGCGCTGCATGTCCAGCGCATAAGCAGTGGCACCCAGCAGGCCGGGGCAGGGATGGGTGATGGCCATCGAAGGGATCTGCGACATCGTCGCGGAGAAGCGTCCCTTGCTTTCAAACCGTTGACGGAAGCCGGAATGCTGCAGCTGCTGCAGCAGGCGCGGTACCAATCCACCGGTCAGGAACACGCCGTCCCAGGCGCCTTGTACCAGCACCGCGTCGCCGGCGACTGCGCCGAAGATTTCAAGGAACACTTCAACCGCGCGAGTCGCCGGCACATCGCCTTCGGCAGCGCGTGCGCTGACCTCTGCTGGTTGCAGCAGGCCTGGATCGGTACCTGCTATCTCGCAGATGGCGCGATGGATGTTGACCAGGCCGGGACCGCAGACCAGGCGTTCGTTGGACACCCGACCGAACTGCGCCGAGAGGATCTCCAGAATACGGATCTGTTCGGGTGAGTTCGGTGCAAAGCTGGCATGGCCGCCCTCGGTGGCCAGTGGGTAGTTGCGGCCATCGCGCACCACCAGTCCGCCAACGCCAAGGCCGGTGCCCGGGCCGAGCACGCAGTAGTTGCGCGATTCGCCTTCAGCGGCGGGTTGCCAGCCGGCGCCGCCGACCTGCACCACATCGGCGACGCCGAGCAGGGCAATGGACATGGCCTGGGCGACGAAGTCGTTGATCAGATGCAGCTGCTCGAAGCCGAGCTGTTCGGCGGTACGCGAACGCGAGATCACCCACGGGTGATTGGTGATGCGTGCTTCGTCACCATCGACCCGGCCAGCTACCGCGAACACGCCGCTGGTGGCGCTCGCACCACGTTGCTGCAGGTAGTGCGCGGCTGCATCGGCCAGTGACGCGAACTGCGCCACCGGGTACTCGTCGATGCTGCTCTGATCCAGTGGGATGGCAGCGGAGCGGTCGGCCAGCGCGAAGCGTGCGTTGGTGCCACCAATATCCGCTACCAGTACCAGGTCAGCGCTGGGGCTCACAGCCCTTGCTCCGGGCCCGCATCGGCGGCAATGGATTCGGGCAGGAAATCCTGCGCCAGTCGCGGGCCCCAGCCACCGGCCGGGTAAGGCTCCATCGGCAGGTCGGCGGCCTTCCAGGCATCGCTGACGCTGTCGATCCAGGCCCAGGCTGCGCGCACTTCGTCATCGCGCACGAACAGTGCGTGGTTGCCGTTGAATGCGTCCAGGAACAGGCGTTCGTAGGCGATGCGGCGGTGCAGGCCGGTGGGAACCGACAGTTCCAGTTCCAGCGGCTGCAGTTCCAGCGCGCCCCATTCCGGACCGGCCAGCGAGCTCATCAAGCCGAGCTGGATGTTTTCCTGCGGCTGCAGCTGGAAGGTCAGGCGGTTGGGGGTGGCGTTCTTGCGGTCAGGGCGTTCGAACAACCAATGCGTCACCGGCTTGAGGTTGACCTCGATGCGGGTGGTGCGCTCGGGCAGGCGCTTGCCGGTAACCAGGTGGAACGGCACGCCGGCCCAGCGCCAGTTGTCGATATGCGCGGTGACACCGACAAAGGTTTCGGCCTCGCTGCCTTCCGGCGGCTGATAGGCCTGCGCCGGCTGACCATTGATGGTGCCGGCGGTGTAACGGCCGCGCACGCTGTCCTTGGCTGCATGCTTGGCGTCGAGCGGGCGCAGGGCGCGCAGCACCTTGACCTTTTCGTCGCGGATCCGGTCTGCTTCCAGCGATGCCGGCGGCTCCATCGCAACCAGGCACAGCAGCTGCAGAATATGGCTCTGCACCATGTCGCGCAGGGCGCCAGAGCGCGAGTAATAGGAGTCACGGCCATCCACGCCGTCGCTTTCGGCAACCAGGATGTGCACCGAGGCGATGTAGTTACGGTTCCACACCGCTTCCAGCAAGGTGTTGCCGAAGCGCAGCGCCATCAGGTTCTGTACCGGCGCCTTGCCCAGGTAGTGGTCCAGGCGGAACACGCGGTCTTCGTCGATCAGCTTGCCGATCGACTGCAGGATCTCCTCGGCGCTGTCGCTGTCCGAGCCGATCGGCTTTTCCAGCATCAGCCGGTTCGGTGCAGCCAAGGCGCCGCCCAGTGCCAAGCCTTCGCAGGTCGAGATGTAGAGACCCGGCGGGATCGCCAGATAGCTGACGCACTTGCGGTGCACCAGGTCCTTGACGGCCTCGGCGACCGACTCTGCATTGCGCAGGTCCACCGAGCGGTAGTCGATGCGGCTGAGCAGGTTGCCGATGTCCTCCTGGCTGGCATGCGGCATGGCTGCTTCCAGACGCGGACGCAGGAGGTCGCGGAATTTCTCGGTGTCATGCGGCGACAAGGCCAGCGCACGTACACGGAAATCTTCGGGAAGTAGACCGTCGCCGAGCAGGCGTAGCAGGGACGGGAACAGATAACGCTGGGCCAGATCGCCTGTGGCACCGAACAGGAAGAGGGTGTCGTGCATGGCACGAGTTTCGGGTGCGGATGACATCGTTGTCAATTGTTCGTCTTCAAGGCCTGCGCCGCGATTGGGACGTCCGCGTCCATCGGCGCGAGGGGGCGGGCGTGGGCAACCTGTGCTTGTGCAATGCAGCATGCCGCGAGGGCGAAAGCAGGTCCGTGCAGCGGAGCGCAGGTGCCATGTAAGAGCGACTGTGATGGTGCCATATGAATATGCTTACCGTGCACAATGTTTCGGATGTATACGATTGCAGGAAACTGTTCTGTCGTTGTAACGCAAGTGTTCCCCTGCTCCAGGTTTCGACTCGCAACGAGGTAGTGATGGCCAAGGTTCAATTCGACGGTGTGCGCAAGGTGTATGACAACGGTCAGGTTGCCGTGGCCGGGGCCAGTTTCGATATCGCCGATGGCGAATTGATGGTGCTGGTGGGGCCGTCGGGTTGTGGCAAGTCCACACTGCTGCGAATGGTGGCCGGGCTGGAGGAGATCAGTGCTGGCCAACTGCGCATCGACGAGCGGGTGGTCAATGACGTTGCGCCGAAAGATCGGGACATCGCCATGGTGTTCCAGAACTACGCGCTCTACCCGCATATGACCGTGGCCGAGAACCTGGGCTTTGGTTTGAAGCTGCGTGGGCATGACAAGGCCGAAGTGCAGCGTCGTGTGCAGGAGGCGGCCGATTCCTTGGGCCTGACCTCGATGCTGGACAAGCTGCCGCGTGCGATGTCGGGCGGGCAGCGGCAGCGCGTGGCGCTGGGGCGTGCGCTGGTGCGCGAGCCGGCGGTGTTCCTGTTGGATGAGCCGCTGTCCAATCTGGATGCCAAGTTGCGTCATTCGGTGCGCACCGAGATCGCACAGCTGCATCGCAAGCTCGGTACCACGATGATCTATGTCACCCATGACCAGGTCGAGGCGATGACGCTGGGGCAGCGCATCGTTGTGCTCAACGAAGGTGTGATCCAGCAGATCGACACGCCGATGGCGCTGTATGACAGGCCGGTCAATCTATTTGTTGCGGGCTTTCTCGGTAGCCCGGCGATGAATATGCTGCGCGGTCAGTTGCGGCGCGACGCCACGGATGTGGCTGTGCTGCAGTTGGACGAGGGTGTCGACGTGACGCTCGGCGTTGTGTCACTGGATGCAGAATGGTTTGGCAAGCCACTGGTGGTTGGGGTGCGGCCTGAGCATCTGCAACCGGGTGACCATGCGGCTGCATTCAATGCGCGCATTGAAGGGCTGGAGCCGGTGGGTAACGAGATTTTCGTCAATCTGCGCTATGGCGAGCAAGCGCTGATCATGCGGGTGCCGCCGCAACAGCTGCCGCAGGTTGGGCAGGAGATTGCAGTTGAAGTGAATGCATCGAAGCTGCATTTTTTCGAAGCGGCCAGTGGCAGTCGCATCGAAACCGGAACCTGACCGGTAGTGGGGGGGGGGGGGGGGGGGGGGGGGGGGGGGGGGGGGGGGGGGGGGGGGGGGGGGGGGGGGGGGGGGGGGGGGGGGGGGGGGGGGG